>JALSSK010000040.1 GCA_026984335.1 Rhodothermales bacterium | reverse complement strand
CGTTCGCAAAAAAAAAAAAAATGCCTCAAGCGGCGGACCGTGGCACAAACCGGAGACTGTCCCGTATCTGAGGCGCACACTTTCTTTCGCGAGGGCCGGATTCGAGCGCGACGCTCCCGCTTCCGGGGCGCCGCCACCTGACGCCGCCACGTTTCTCCGGGAAACGGCCCCGCTCCATGCCAGCGGTTCGATGAATGACTCCCTCTCCCGAAAAAATCAAGGTTCTCTTCGTTTGTCTCGGGAATATCTGCCGCAGTCCTCTGGCGGAAGGCGTTTTTCGCCACACGGTGGAGGAACGGGGCATGGCCCGGCATTTCGAGATCGACTCGGCCGGCACGGGCAGCTGGCACGTCGGCGAACCGCCGGACCGGCGCATGAGCGCGACGGCCCGGCGGCACGGCGTCTCCCTCGACGGCCAGCGCGCCCGGCAGTTCTCCCGCCGAGACCTCGCGCAGTACGATCACATCTTCGTCATGGACAAGGAAAACCTTCAGGACGTGCTCTTCCTCGATCACGACGGATCGCTCGGGCACAAGGTGCGGCTCTTCCGGGAGTTCGACTCCGAACCGGGCGACTTTCAGGTTCCGGACCCGTATTACGGAGGACCGCAGGGTTTCGAGAAGGTGTTTCAAATCGTCAAGCGCACCTCGCAGAAGCTGCTCGAAGCGCTCGCGGATGAATATGACCTGGATCGGAAAAACGACTCCGGTGCGCGGCCGGAGGGGACGGACCCGAAGGACGAATGACGCTCCCCGCTCTTCTCACCGAAGCGCTTCAAGCCCGGCTCTCCACCCCCGTGCGCGCCTGTGTGCCCGTGGGCGGCGGATGCATCGCGCGGGCGTGCCGGCTGGAGACCGACGCCGGGCGCTTCTTCCTGAAATGGGGGGATGCCGCGGTGGCGCGCACGTTTCGGGCCGAGGCGCGGGGTCTGCGGGCGCTCCGGTCGGCCGGAAGCCCGCTCCGCGTGCCGGAAGTGCGCGCGGCTGAGGAAGCGACGGCGGGCGGGCCGGGGTTTCTCCTCCTGGAATGGATCGAGGCGGGAGAGAAAGGGCCGCGATTCTGGGAACGCTTCGGACGCGGGCTTGCGATCCTTCACGCGTGCACGGCCGAGCGCTTCGGCTTCGAGACGGACAACTTCATCGGGCGCACGCCTCAGCCAAACACGCCGATGGCGGAATGGCCCGCCTTCTTCCGCGTCCGTCGGCTCGAACCGCAGGCGGAGAGGGCCCGCGCCGCCGGTCGATGGCCCCGCGCGTGGGACGCCCCCTTCGAGGCGCTCTGCGCCTGCCTCGACGCGCTCCTGCCGCGCCGTCCGGCCCCGTCCCTTCTGCATGGCGACCTGTGGAGCGGCAACTTCATGGTCGCGCGCGACGGCGCCGCCGTCCTCATCGATCCGGCCGTCTACTTCGGACACGCCGAGACCGACCTTGCCATGACGGAACTCTTCGGCGGCTTCGACCCCCGTTTCCATGACGCCTACGCCGAGGCTCGTCCCCTCGATGCCGGGTATGCCGAACGGCGGGACGTGTACAACCTCTATCACCTCCTCAACCATCTCAACCTCTTCGGCGAAGGCTATGCCGGATCCGTGGCGGCCGTCCTTCGCCGGTGCGCGTGAGACGCGGAACCAACGCCGCCGTTGCGGGCTATCTTCGTCGTGAAAGGTTTTCCGGTGCACGTCGAAATATGGTCCTTATGAACCCGAACCCGGCACGTTGAGGCCACATGCTCATGAAGGAATCCTTGCGGGTCGCCTGCGTGCAATGCAATGCGGGCGCAGACCTCGAGGCCGGCATCGCGGCGGCGGCGGCGATGATGCGTACGGCGGTGGAGCGGGGCGCGCAGTTCGTCGCTCTGCCGGAATACTTCAGCCAACTCGACCTTCGGGCGGGGCGGCTGAACCTGACGGCGTATCCGGAGAAGGAGCATCCGGCCCTCGCGGCGTTTCGTACGCTCGCCGCCGATCTCGGCGTGTGGATGCTCCTCGGCTCGCTCCCCATCGCGGCGGGCGACGGGCGGGCCTTCAACCGGAGCATCCTGCTCGACGCCGAAGGCGAAGTCGTGGCGCGGTACGACAAGATTCACCTCTTCGACGTCGATCTTTCGGAGGGCGAGCGATACCGGGAATCCGACGTGATCGCGCCCGGCGACCGCGCGGTGACCGCCGAGACGCCGTGGGGGAAGGCGGGGCTTTCGATTTGCTATGACCTCCGCTTCCCGCATCTCTATCGCCGCCTGGCGAAGGACGGAGCGTCGATGCTCATGGTCCCGGCGGCCTTCACGCGAACGACCGGTCGGGCGCACTGGCACGTGCTCCTCCGCGCCCGCGCCATCGAGAACGGCGCGTTCGTGCTCGCGCCGGCGCAGTGCGGCGAGCACGGCGAGGGCGCCACGTACGGACACTCGCTCATCGTCGATCCGTGGGGGCGTGTGCTCGCCGACGGGGGAGAGGACCCCGGCGTCGTCATGGCCGAGATCGACCCCGGCGAAGTCGCGCGGGTGCGGGCGAAGATCCCGTCGCTGCGTCACGACCGGCCGTTCTCCTGAGCAAGCGTCAGTCGATGAGCGCGAGGAGAGGCGCCGGATCGCTGAGGTCCGGGAGGAGGAGGTCGGGGTGATGGGCGGCGAGTTCCTCGCACGAGAACCGTCCGGTGCAGACGCCGACCGAGCACGCGCCGATGCCGCGGCCGCAGTCGATGTCGTGCTCGGTGTCGCCGATGATGACGACGTCTTTTCCCGTGAACGTGCGTCCCGTGAGCGCCCGCGCCCGTTCGACGGCGAGCGCGGGGAGGCGGCGACGCTCGGCGTGGTCGCTCCCGAAAGCGCCGAAGGGGAAGTATTGCGCCAACCCCACCGCTTCGAGCTTGAAATAGGCCATCGGCTTCACGTTGCCCGTGAGGAGGCCGAGGCGCACGTCCGGCATCGAGGCCAGGCGCGGGATGAGTTCGGCCACGCCGGGGAGCAGTTCGAAGCGCTCGGGCGTGAGCACCGAGCGCATGTGGTTCATGTAGGCGTCGAGGATGCGTTCGAAGTCGCCGTCGTGCGTCTCCTCTTCGAGGCCGTGGCTTTCGAGGATTTCGCGAAGGATCTGCGGGTCCGTTTTCCCTGAGAAAGAGACGCCCGCCGTAGGCAGGGGCCGCCCGACGACCTCGGCAAGCGCGTCTTCGAGCGCGTGCCGACCCACGTTGTGCGTCCGCAAGATCGTCCCGTCGATGTCGAAAAGAAAGAGCTTCATGAAGGGCGGTCTCGTGAATACGTTGGGACGAGGCGGAGGCGATGCCTCCCGAGGAGCGTTTCCGGGGGCTGCGCCGCTGCGCGCGCCGACCCGCGCGCTCGCGTTAAGATCCGCAGATTCCTGCGGCGAGCGGGCGGACGTTATTTCATTGGGCCGGGAAAGTTCATAGCTTCCGGCGGTTCGATCCCCGAAGATACGCGCCTCGGCCCCGGACGCCAACGGTTTTCGCACGCTTGTTCGGGCGCGAACGTGGCGGGGCGGCGCGCGCTCACTCCGACAGCCCCATGACGAAGCAAAAGAACGGCGCCGGCAAAACGCTGTATCTCCTCGACGCGATGGCGCTCGCCTACCGGGCGCACTTCGTGTTCATCAGCCGTCCGCTCATCAACTCGAAAGGACAGAACACCTCCGCCGCGTACGGCTTCACGGCGGCGCTCCTCCGGCTCATCGAAGAGCACGAGATCGAGCATATCGCCGTGGTCTTCGACGTGCTCGGGCCCGGCGGCACGTTTCGCGACGAGATGTACGAGCAATACAAGGCGCATCGCGAGCCTCCGCCCGAGGACCTCGTCGCCAACATCCCGATCATCAAAGAGATCGTCCGCGCGCTCGACATTCCCGTCATCGAGCGGGAAGGCGTCGAGGCCGACGACGTCATCGGAACGCTCGCCCGGCAGGCCGAAGCCGACGGCGCCGACGTGGTCATCGTCTCGCCCGACAAGGATTTTCAACAACTGCTCTCCGACCACATATCAATCTTCCGCCCCGCCTATCGGGGGGAGACCTTCGACCCGATCACCGTCGAGACGTTCCGAGAGAAGTACGGCGTCGAGCCGACGCAGTTCATCGACATCCTCGCGCTCATGGGCGACGCCTCGGACAACGTGCCCGGCGTGCCGGGCATCGGCGAGAAGACGGCGATGAAGCTCATCCGGCAATACGGAACGGTCGAGAACCTGCTCGAACACGTGGACGAGGTGAAGGGCAAACGCGCGCGGGAGGGGCTGATGCATCACGCCGAGGACGCCCTTCTGAGCAAACGGCTCGTCACGATCAAGACCGACGTGGACGTGGGGTTGGACTGGCGCGCGCTTCACATGCGGCAGCCGAACCTCGCCCGGTTGCGGGCGCTCTTCCGCGAGCTCGAGTTCAACACGTTGCTCAGCCGCGTCGAAAAGCTCTTCGCCGACCGGGAAGCCGGCGGGCAGGGCGACCTTTTCGGCGGCTCGGCTGCGCCGGTGGAAGCGGAAGCGTTGTCGTTCGACTTCGGCCCGTACGAGCCCGTGCGCCGGTACGACGTCGAGACGGCCGATTATGCGATCATCCGCAACCGCAAGGCGCTCGAGGCGCTCGTGGCCGAGATCCGCACGCAAGAGCGTGTGGCCGTCGATACGGAGACGACCTCCACCGATCAGATGTACGCCTCGCTCGTGGGCGTGTCCGTCTCCTGGGCGGCGGAGCAGGGGCGGTACGTGCCCACACCCTTGCCCGACGGCACGACGACCGAGGCGGTGCTCGAAGCGTTGAGGCCGTTGGCCCCGATCAAAAAAATCGGGCAAAACATCAAATACGACGTCGTCGTGCTGGCCCGCCACGGCCTCGAACTCGAGGGCCCGCTCTTCGACACGATGGTGGCGCACTACCTGATCAACCCCGAAGAGAGCCACAGCCTCGACGCCATTGCGCGGCAGTATCTCAACTACCGGATGGTCCCCATCACCGACCTCATCGGGACCGGCAAGAACCAGCTCTCCATGCGCGACGTGCCCCTCGACGAGGTGGGGCCGTACGCGTGCGAAGACGCCGACATCTCGTTTCAGCTCGCGGACGTCCTCGGCCAAAAGCTCGATGAACTCGGCCTCCGGG
>JALSSK010000039.1 GCA_026984335.1 Rhodothermales bacterium | reverse complement strand
GGAAGCGACCGGGGGAAAAAGGCTGCCGCGCCGCCGGAGCGGAAACATTATTTGTTTGAACAGCATATCGGATGCGCCGCGCGCGACCTCCGGGGCCAATCCGGATGATGCGCGGGCGTTTTCCTGCTCCCTTTCCTCAACCCCATTCCGTGAAGAAGCATGAAGCATGTGCGTTTTCCCCTGATGGCGATGGTTGTCGCCGCCTTCCTCCCGGCCGGTTTCTCCACTCTTCGAACGGCGGATGCCCCGCGCGACGGCGAGCGCGCCGTGTACAAAGTAGACAAGGCTCACTCGTGGATCGGCTTCAAAGTGCGGCACCTGGGCGTGAGCAACGTTCAGGGGCAATTCAAAGCGTATGACGCCGCCCTCGAGATGGAGGGCGATGACCTGAGCACCCTCAAGGCCAACGTCACCATCGACGTCGCGAGCGTGGATACCGGCGTCGAACGGCGGGACAACGACCTCCGCTCGGAGCGCTTCTTCGACGCGGCAACGTATCCCGAGATGACGTTCGTGAGCAAAACCGTACGAAACATCGACGGCGAGACGTTCGAACTCGTCGGCGACCTGACGATCAAGGACGTGACGAAAGAGGTGACGCTCGACGCCGAATACCTCGGACGCGCCCGCATGGGCGATTCGGAACGCGTCGGCTTCTCGGCCGAGACGAAGATCAACCGGAAGGACTTTCACCTCAACTTCGACCGGCTGACCGAGGCGGGCGGCTTCGTCGTCGGGCACGACGTGCGCATCATCCTCGAGATCGAGGCGGTCCGGCAGTAGTCGCCCGGCGGTTCTTCCGCAAAGCCGCCGCGTAATTTGCCGTGAAGGGAACGGGCTTCCGGGAGAAAAGCCTTATTTTGTATCGGTTCCGATGAACGAAAGTCGGGCCGGCCCCTTCCTCGTGCGACTTGCGTACGGGACGGACGGCGCAGGCGCTCTCACGCACTCCGAAATCCGTATTCCGATGAGCATCACGTTCGGCGTTATCGTCTTCCCCGGCTCGAACTGCGACCACGACGCGCACCACGTTGCCAGGCATGTGGCGGGGCAGGGGACGCGCTTCATCTGGCACAAGGAAGCCCGCCTCGGCGACGTGGACGTGGTGATCGTGCCCGGTGGGTTCTCTTATGGAGACTATCTCCGCGCGGGGGCCATTGCCCGTTTTTCGCCCGTGATGAAAGACGTGGTGCGCTTTGCCCGGGAGGGGGGGCTCGTCATGGGCATCTGCAACGGCTTTCAGATCCTGTGCGAGAGCGGGCTTTTGCCCGGCGCGCTGATGCGGAACGAGTCGCTCCGCTTCGTCTGCAAGAACGTGCATCTCCGCACCGAGAACGCCGGGACGCCCTTCACGAACGCGCTGGAGCCGGGGCAGGTCGTCGAGATCCCGATTGCGCACGGCGAGGGCAATTATTACGCCTCCGCCGGCGTGCTCGACCGGCTCGAAGCCAACGGGCAGGTCGTCTTCCGGTATTGCGATGCGGCGGGGCGGGTGACGCCCGAAGCCAACCCGAACGGCTCGGCGCGCGGCATCGCCGGCATCGTGAACGAGGGGCGCAACGTGCTCGGGATGATGCCGCACCCGGAGCGATGCGCCGAGGCGGTGCTCGGCAACGAGGACGGCGCGCTCCTCTTCCGCTCGATCCTTCGCCACTTCGCCGCCGAGCCTGCCGGCGCGGACCTCGCGCAATAGACGCCCTCAGCCGAGGAGTCCCACGGCGAGCGTGACGGCGAGGGTGAGAAGCATGCCGGGGAACAGCGTTTTGCGGAGCGCGGGCGCGCCCAGGCTGAGGACGATGCCGCCCTTGACGAGCGTGTTTGCGGTGACGGCGAGCACGATGGCGCGCGCGGCCGTGCGCAGCGCCAGACCGCCGTCCGCTTTGCTCAACTCCGCCATCGACAGCGTGATCGCATCCACGTCGGCGAGGCCGGAGGCGACGCTGGAAAGGTAGAGGCCCGTGTCGCCGAAGTACATTCGCGCCGCATGGGCGAGGACGAGGATGACCGCGTAGAGGAGCCCGAACGAGATGGCCGGGCCAAGCTCGAAAGGGTTTTTGAAATGGTCCGGTCCCCCGTCGCCGTCGCCGGTGCGACTGAAGTAGAGGTAGGCGCAATACGCGAGGGCGGCCCCGGCGCCGGTGGTCATGGGCAGCCACACGACGCCGAGGAGCGTGCGGTTGATCACCGCCACCTCCACGAGCACCCGCGCGAACATGACGATCCAGGCCAGGAGGATCGCCAGCGCGAAGGGCTTGGCGAGGGACGGAGCGGTGCGGCTGCGCTGGGCAAAGGTCAGCGTGACGGCAGTGCTGGAGGCGAGGCCGCCGAGGAGCCCCGTCAGGCCCACCCCCCGGCGCGTCCCCACGACCTTGATGAGCACGTAGCCGAGGAAGCTGATGCCGGAGATGAAGACCACCATCAGCCAGATCTTGTAGGGGGAAAGCACGTCGAACGGCGGCGGCCCCAGCCCTTCCCGGGGCAGCACCGGAAGCACGATGGCCGAGATGACGGCGAACTTGAGCGTGGCATACACGTCCTCGCGGGAGAGCCGACGCGCGAAGGTGCGTGTCTGAAGCTTGGCGGCGAGGATGACCGTCGTGGCGACCCCGAGGGCGACGGCGAGCCCTATATACCCCCATGCGCACAGCGCACCGGTGACGACGGTCAGGGCGGCCGCCGTCTCCGTGGTCATGCCCGCCTCGCCGCGCGCCGCCTGCGTGAAATACGCCACCCCGATCATCGCCCCGATGACCAGCAGCAGCGCCGCAAAGACGAGCATCTCGCCGGAGACCCCGCCGAGGAACGCCGCGCCGCAGCCGAAGAGGCCGAGCAGCGCAAACGTGCGCGCGCCCGCGAAAAGCTCGAAGGCGCCCTCATCCTCTTCCCGGAGATGGGCGTATTCCCGCTGAAGACCCACCAGAAAGCCGATCACCAGCGCAGCGCCGAAGCGATAAAGCAACTCGATCGGGGCGATGGCGGGCTCCAGAGGATGCATCGGCGTGGAGGTCGGGTGAGGCGGGAACCCCGGAAGTAAAGCCTGCCCGCTCCGAGAATCAACCGTCGGGGCGGGCTTCTTCACGAACCCGAATCCATGCTCGGACGTAGACAGGGGCCCATTGCTCCGGCGGTGGCCCTCCGCTCTTTCGCTCAACGCGCAAACCCATGATGAATTTTTCCGCCGCCCCCGTGACCCTTCTATTGTTGGTCCTCAACGTGATGGTCAGCGGGTACGCGCTGTTCTCCGATCCCGGTCTCATCGACCGGCTCGCCTTCAAGCCGCGCCGCATCCGGGAGAACAAAGAGTATTATCGCTTCATCACCGGCGGTTTCGTGCACGTGGGATTGGGGCACCTCGCTTTCAATATGCTGACGCTCTATTTCTTTGGGCCGTATCTCGAATATGTGGTCGGTTCGGGGCGCTTTCTTCTGATCTACTTCGGCTCGGAGATGGCCGCACACGCGCTGACAATGGTTTTGCAGCGAAAGAACCCCGGCTACTCCGCCGTGGGCGCTTCGGGTGCGATCAGCGGTCTTGTCTTCGCCTACTGCCTGTTCAATCCTTTTAGCCGCATCGGGCTGTTTTTTGCTATCTGGATTCCGGCCTGGCTGTTTGCCGTCGGCTTCGTCGCCGTCTCGGTGGTGGCGATGCGGCGGCGGGCGGCGGGATCGGCGGGCGGCCTGGCGCACGAGGCGCATCTGGGCGGCGCGCTCGGCGGCGTCGTGCTGACGATCCTGCTGGAGCCCCGCTCGCTGGAGCTTTTTCTGGGACAGATCAGCCGGGTGCTGTGAGGGGGGACGTGTGTGCGGCGGGCGCTCGGGCATCGATGAGCGGCGCGCCGCCCATAAGTCCGTTATTGATCACGGGGCGCTTAACGATTTCTTAAAGACTTGTGGACGCATAAGCCGTTATTGTTTTTGCATTCGAAAAATCTTTGGCGTATCTTTGCGTCACCTCATGCCGCCTGGAAGCCCTCTCCGCGAGGGTTCCTCAGTCGCGAGAACGAAAACAATGGGCAGCCGAAAGCTCGACCGGCATACTGGTCGGGCTTTTTGGCCCGAAGGCCCTTCTCCTCTTCCAGGGTTCTCGGCGGCTGGGACGTGTGTGGATATCCGTGTGAATGATTTGTGGATTAATTGCCCCTTGCCGCGTCTTGACATCGCCTGCCTCCGGCGATATACTGCGTGTAGTGCCTGAGGGCACTGTTCCTTGACGCGACTGAGTCTCTGGGCTGCATGAGGTCAGCCCGCAACGGGCCGAAAGGCCCGGCGGAACCGATGCGACGCCCCGCCCTGTCGGAGCCGGAAAGTCGGCCTTCGGGTCGACGGGAAGGCGCGGACAGGGGGGATGCCGGCGCGGTGCGCAGATGATCCGTTCGATGGAGCGGCCGTTGCTTGCAACGGTCGCTGCGCGACGGAGCAGAGGCGCACACCACGCGGCGGCATGGCGCAGGGCGGCGAACGCGGAGATGCTTCGGCATCGAAGCGCAAACCGCTCTGAGCAGGCGAAACCCCGGTGCACGCAGCGATGATCCCGGTTCTAGGAGCGGGGTGAAGCGCGGCGGACACCGGCCGTCAAAGCCGGCGCCGGTAGACCGGACGGGAAGCGCACGTCGTTCGCGGCGTGCGACGAACGCCTGGCGCACCGGCGCAAACGCCGAGACGGTAACGCACCGGCGGAAGCGGAGATGCTTCGGCATCGAAGCGGAAACCGGGGTGCCGGGAACGACGCATCGGAGCGAGCGGAGCGGAACGGCTTGCCGAAAGGCGGGCCGGGAAGGCTGCGCTCCTGAAACCGCAGCGGGCTGAAACAATGATACCCGTGGCGCGGAAGCCGTGTGCCCATGCGGCGGACGACGTGGTTTCGGGCAACCGAAGCTGCGGAAGCCACCCTGCCTGATCAACAGAACAGGCGGGAGAGACGGACCTCCCGCACTGGTCCGAATCAAACACTTCGGTGTGCGGTTCGAGCCAGGGGAGGTCATCGCGTTGAGGAAATCATAGAGCTGCCCATGTCGTGGGCGGCTTTTTTTTTTACCGTTTGCTCGTCGAACGCCCGAAGGCCCCAACGCCCTTTGCAACCCATCCGGGTCGGCGGCATAGAAGCCGGGGCTTTTCCTTTCCACGAACCGTCCCCCTCATGCCCGACCGCGACCTCGCCGCTCAGGTGACCGCCGTCGTCATCAACTACCAGACGCCCGACCTGCTGGAGACGGCCGTCCGCTCCTTCGGCGAGGCCT
>JALSSK010000038.1 GCA_026984335.1 Rhodothermales bacterium | reverse complement strand
GTGTCACATCGGGCGCGGCTCATTCGTCCTGTCTGTACCGGCCCGCATGGGTTAGGTGCAGCTTCTCATCCAAACGTTAGCGAAAGCCGCTATGCTCCGCACCCTGATTCACAGACGCCTCGACGTCGAGGCCGAGCGCCTCGGCGCCTCGACGGACTACCTCAAGCACATCGCCGACACGTCGCTTTCGGCCTTCTTCACCTTCATGCGCTTCCTGCCCATGGCGCGACGCAGGCGCGTCTTGCCCGAGGCGGCCCATGCGGTGGCGCATCTGGCGGCGGCACAGGCGGCGGACTGCGGCGCGTGCGTGCAGATCGGCGTCGACATGGCGCGGCGGGCGAACGTTTCGGACCGGGAGATCCGGGCCGTGCTCGAAGGCCGCGTCGCCGACCTGCCCGCGCCGCTCGACGACGTGGCGGCCTTTGCCCGCGCCGTGCTCTACCGGGAGACGGACCCCGCGCCGCTGCGCGAACGCCTGCGCGCGCGTTTCGGCGACGAGGGCCTCATCGAGCTGGGCTTTGCGCTGGCCTCGGGCGGCGTCTTTCCCGTGCTCAAACGCACCCTCGGCTACGACACCGCCTGCCGCCTCATCGACCTCGACCTGGAGGAAGCGGAAGGCAGCCGGAACGCTCCCACGTCCCCCCTTCATCCGGCGGAGCGATGACCATGCAAAAGCCGGGGCGCTACATGGCGACGGTCGTCGGCCTGCACGGGGCCGTCGTGGCGATGCACGCGGTCGCCCACCACGCGCTGGGCATCACCCAGCCCGCCTGGCAGGTGCTCTTCATCGCGCTGGTGATCGTGCTCGGGCCGCCGGCGGCATTCGGCCTGTGGGGGCTCCGCCGCTACCGGGCGGGCGCGCGGCTGCTCCTCGGCACGATGGCCGCCGCCCTCCTCTTCGGAACGTATTTTCACTTCCTCGAAACCGGCCCGGACCACGTCGGGTTTGTGCCGGACACGGGCGCCGGGTGGCTCTTTCGGATCTCGGCGGTCCTGCTGGCGATCACCGAGGCGTGGGGCTGCCGGGCCGGCCGGCGGCTGGCGCGGGCCATCCCCCGGCGTTCCGCTTCCCGTACCTCCACGCCGCCCCCTCTTCCCGGCCCTCGTCTATGACGACCGACCCTTTCGAGTTCGAACGGCACCGCGACCGGCTCTTCGGCATCGCCTACCGCATGCTCGGCAGCGTGACCGACGCCGAGGACGTGGTGCAGGAGGCGTTCCTCCGCCGGCAACGCGCCGGGCCGGTGGACGCGCCGGACGCCTACCTCACCACCATCGTCACGCGCCTGTGCATCGACCACCTGCGTTCGGCGCGGATGCGGCGTGAAACCTACGTCGGCCCCTGGCTGCCGGAGCCGCTCGTGCGCCCGCACGAAGCCTCTCCCGCCGACGAAGCCGAGCTGGCGGACACCCTCTCGATGGCGTTTTTGATCGTGCTCGAACGTCTCTCCCCGGTCGAGCGCGCCGTCTTTCTCCTCCACGACGTCTTCGGCTACGCCTTCGACGAGATCGCGCCGATGGTGGGCAAGACGGCAGTGAACTGCCGCCAGATCGCGCACCGGGCGCGCCGCCGTCTCCGGGAGGCCCGCCCGCGCTTCGACGCCTCGCCCGGGGAGCAGGCCCGCCTGGCCGAGCGTTTCGCGAGCGCCGTCCACGAAGGCGACCTCGACGCGTTGCTCACCCTCCTCGCCCGGGACGCCGTGTTGTACTCCGACGGCGGCGGCAAGGTGGCGGCGGCGCTTCGGCCCATCCGCACGGCCTCTCACGTCGCCCGCTTTCTCGTGGGCCTTTCCCGCAAAACCCCGCCGGGCTTCCGCGTCGTCCCGGCCGCGGTCAACGGAGCGCCCGGCTACGTCGTCACCCGCGCGGGCGTCCCCGAGAACGTGATCGCCCTTCACGTCGAGGCGGGCCGCATCCGGGAGGTCTACGTCGTCCGCAATCCGGATAAGCTCCGGCGCGTGTCCGGCGGCGGCTCGTGAGGGGCCGCGTTCATTCCCGGAGCGCCAGCCGGATCATCTCGTCGGCGGACTGAAGGCCGGGGTGCGCGCGGAGCACCTTCCGGAGGGCTTTCTCGGCGGCGGCGCGGCTGAGGCCGAGCGTCTCGAGCGCCGCGAGGGCGTCGGCGCGGGCGGCGGCGACGGCCTCCGAGCCGCCCCCGAGCGGCGCCCCACCCGAGACGCCGAGGTCGATCCGCGCCAGCCGGTCCCGCAGCTCGACGACCATGCGCTCGGCCGTCTTCCGCCCGACGCCGGGGATGTGCGTGAGCATGCCCGCATCGCCTTCGAGCACCCGGGCTCGGAGCTCCGCCGGACGCATGGCCGAGAGCGCCGCCAGCGCCAGCTTCGGCCCGATGCCCGAGACCCCGAGCATCGTCTCGAAGACCGCCCGCTCGGCCTTCGTCGTGAAGCCGAAAAGCAGGATGGCGTCCTCGCGGACGTAGTGGTGCGTGTGGAGCGTCGCCGCCGCGCCCACGGCGGGCAACGCCTCGTACGTGGACGTGGGGATCAGCACGCGGTACCCGAGCCCGTGCACGTCAAGGACCACTTCGGTGGGTTTCTTCTCGATGAGCTTGCCGGAGACGTAGGCGATCATTTTCGTGTTAGGGCGTTTGGACGTTGGGGCGTTGGGGCGTTGAACGTTGGGGCGTTGAACGTTGGGGCGTTGAACGTTGGGGCGTTTTAACGTGCCAACGCGAAAACGAATCATCGGCGGCCGAGGGTTAGCAGCGCGGCGGCGGCAAGGGCGGTGAGCACGGCGGAGACGAGGAAGGCCGTCGGCATGCTCACGCCCTGCCAGAGCGCGCCGAAGAGGAGCGCGCCGGGGAGGGCGAGCAAGCCCGAGAGCATGTGATACAGCCCGAAGGCCGTCGCCTTTTGCTCGGGCGCGGCATAGTCGCCGATGAAGGCGCGTTCGGCGCCCTCGGTGAAGGCGGTCGTGGCGGCGTAGACGAGGAAGAGGGCCCATGCGCCGGCGAGCGTCACCGGCGCGAGCGCCAGCGCCGCCAGCATCGCCACGCGCCCGCCCCACCCGACGACGACCACCGGCAGCCGCCCCCACCGGTCGGAGAGCTCGCCGCCCACGCCCACCACCACGGCGCGCACCCCGTGCGCCGCCGCCCACAGGAGCGGCATCCACGCCGGCGCGACGCCCTGCTCGTTCGCCCAGAGCACGAGGAACGCGTCCGGCGCGTTGGCCAGCGCGAGGCCGCCCGCCGCCGCCACCATCGCCCGCAGCCGGGGGTTGAGCGCGCGCCACGAGAGCGGCGGCAGCGCCTTCGGCTCCGCCCGCGGGTGGTCCTTCGGCAGCCCCCGCCAGAGGATCGCCAGAAGCGCGACGCCGGGAATCACCGAGAGGAGGAACACCTCGCGCATCCCGACGCCGGACTGAAGGAGCGCGAACGCCGCCAGCGGCCCGAGCGTCGCCCCCGCGTGGTCCATCGCGCGGTGAAAGCCGAAGGCGCGCCCCCGGCTCTCGCTGCCCACCGCCGCCGAGATGAGCGCGTCGCGCGGGGCGGTGCGGAGACCCTTGCCCACGCGGTCGAGGAAGCGGAGGCCGAGCACCGTGCTCCACGCCGTCGCCAGGCCGATGAGCGGGCGCGCCGCGTTCGAGATGCCGTAGCCGCCGAGGACGAACGCCTTGGGGTTGCGCCGCCGGTCCACGGTCCGGCCCGAATAGAGCTTGAGCAGGCTCGCCGTCGCCTCGGCCACGCCCTCGATGAGCCCCACCACCGCCGGCCCCGCCCCCAGCGTCGCCGTCAGAAACAGCGGCAGGACGGGCGTGATCATCTCGCTGGCGATGTCATTGAAGAACGACACCAGCCCGAGAATGACGACCGTGCGCGGCAGAAAAGGACGTTTCATGGGGTAGTACGGTGGAGCGTTGAACGTTATGCCGTCGTTCAGATGCGTTAACGAACAAGCGCCTCACTTCCCCTCATACGGCGCGCCCTTCTCGATCCATGCCGGGGCGGGTGTCCCCTTGAGGTAATGGTCGAAATACTGCTTCATCCGCATCGCCCAGTCGAGCTTGTTCGCATACTTCGCCGGGTGATGGTCCTCGCCCCGGTATTCGAGGAAGACGGACTCCTTGCCGAGGCGGCGGAGCGCGAGGTACAGTTCGATGCTCTGATACCACGGCACCGCGCCGTCGTCGTCGCCGTGGATGATGAGGAGCGGGGTGTGGATGCGGTCGGCGAAGAAGAGCGGCGAGTTGTCGATGTACCGGTCGCGGGCTTCCCACAGGCTTCCGCCGATACGGCTCTGCGTCTTCTCGTACTGAAACTGCCGCGCGAGCCCGCTCCCCCACCGGATGCCGCCGTACGCGCTCGTCATGTTCGAGACCGGCGCGCCCGCGACGGCGGCCTTGAAAATATTCGTCTGCGTGACCATGAAGGCCGTCTGATAGCCGCTCCACGAGTGCCCGTGCAGCCCGACGGCGTCCGGGTCGGCCAGGCCCATGTCGATGAGCTTTTGCACGCCGGGCACGACGGCCTTCGTCGCCGAGAAGCCGGGCCGCCCGATCTCGAAGCGCACGTCCGGGAGGAAGACGACGTACCCGTTCGAGACGTAGAGCGGGAAGCTCGGACGGTGGTTCACCACGGGCTCGTTGAAGTCGTGGAGGCGCTGCGACATGAAGCGGTAGAAATACACGAGCACCGGATAGCGCTTGCCCGGCTCATAGTCGTCGGGCTTGATGACCACGCCCTGAAGCGGGAGGCCGTCGTCGCTCCGCCATTCGACGAGCTCCGAGGCGCCCCATGCGAAGGGGTCGCGCTGGGCGTCGAGGTCGGTGATGCGGCGCGGATGCTCGAAGGCCGGATCACTCACCCACAGATCGGGGAATTCGTCGTAATCCTCGCGGGTGAAGAGGTACACGTCGGCGTCCTTCGCCTTCGCGAGGAAGTCGAACTTTTTCTCTTCTTCGAGCAGCCGTTCGACGCCCGTCTCTCCGATGACCGCGCGATAGAAGCCGAAGTTTTTCCGCCGGTTGTGATACGAGGAGAGGAGCACCGATTCGCCCTCTTCGAAGAACGTTTGCTCGGGGTCGGTGCGGACGATGCGGAAGGTGCGTCCGGTGGCGCGGCCCTCGCCGCCGGTGAGGCGCGCGGGCGCGGAGCCGTCGGTGGGGAAGCGCCAGACGTCGTACTTGTCGTTGATGAGCACGGCCCGGTCGCCTTCCACCCACCCGGCGACGCCGTATCCCGGCGCCTCGCTCGGGTAGTCGTGGTCCTCATTGGCGAAGGGCACGCCGAGGCCCTCGGTGAGGGTGCGCGTCGCGCCGCTCTCGACGTCGTAGAGGTACCAGTGCGG
>JALSSK010000037.1 GCA_026984335.1 Rhodothermales bacterium | reverse complement strand
TCACCGAATACGTGCTCGACCACGAGACCGCGTTCGAGGGGAGCCGCGTGCCGGTCGGGTATCCGGTGGCAGGCACGGAGGTGCTCTTGCTCGGCGAAGACGGCGCGGAAGCGGCGGCGGGCGAGGTGGGCGAGATCGTCGTGCGGAGCCGGTTCCATTCGCCGGGGTACTGGCGGCGACCCGAGATCACGGCGGAGAAGCACCGGCCCGGCGGCGACGGCGCGACGCGCCTGTATCATACGGGCGACCTCGGGCGGAAGACGCCGGACGGATGCCTCGTGCACCTCGGGCGGAAGGACTTTCAGGTGAAGATCCGGGGCTTCCGGATCGAGCCCGCCGAGGTCGAAGGGGCGCTGGCGGAGGTGGACAACGTGAAGGACGCCGTGGTGACGGCCTGGACGGACGAGGCAACGGGCGAGGCGCGGCTCGTCGCCTACGTGGTCCCGCACGCGCGCCCGGCGCCCACCGCGAGCGCCTTCCGCGAAGCCCTCGCCGAGACGCTCCCCGACCACATGATCCCCGCCGCGTACGTCGTGCTCGACGCCCTGCCGCAGACGCCGAACGGCAAGACCGACCGCCGCGCCCTGCCCGCCCCGGGCCGCGCACGCCCCGACCTCGGCGTGGCCTACGCCGCACCGCGCTCGCCCGTCGAGGCCGCGCTCGCCGAGATATGGGCCGAGACCCTCGGGCTCGAATGCGTCGGCATCCACGACCGCTTCCTC
This sequence comes from Rhodothermales bacterium, assembly GCA_026984335.1. Taxonomy (GTDB): domain Bacteria; phylum Bacteroidota; class Rhodothermia; order Rhodothermales; family ISCAR-4553; genus JALSSK01. The sequence goes on along the minus strand of JALSSK010000037.1, from coordinate 4,607 downwards.
GACCTCGGCGGCGACTCGCTCCGCGCCATCGCGATCATCTCGCGGGTGCTCAATGCGTTTCGGGTCGAACTGCCGCTCCGTTCCCTCTTCGACGCGCCGACGGTGGCGGAGATGGCGACCCTGCTCGGGCGGCGCGCCTCGGCGGACGCCGGCAGCCTCGAAGCGCGCACGAACCTGACGCGCAACCAGCTCCTCGTCTGGGTCGGGCAAAAGCTCCACGCCGACGCCCCGCTCTACCATACCGCCGTCACGTTCACGCTCGGAGGCGCGGTCGATGAGGCGCGGTTCCGGCAGGCCTTCGGGAGCCTCACGGCGGCGAGCGACACCCTTCGCACGGTCATCCGCGAGAGCGACGGCGTGCCGCGCCGGGAGGTCCTCCCCCCGCTTCCCTTCACGATGCCGCTCGTCGATCTCACGGACACGCCCGACCCCGAGGCGGCGCGCCGCGTGTGGACCTCGGAGCGGTGCCGCCGCCCGTTCGACCTCGCCGCCCGTCTCTTCGACGGCGCCCTCCTCAAGCTCGCCGACGACCGCTTCGTCTTTTACCTCAACCAGCATCAGCTCATCTGCGACGCCGTCTCGTGCGCGCTCCTCCTCCGCCGCCTCGACGAAGCCTATGCCCGCGCGGCGGACGGCCCGCCGACGCTCACGCTTCCGCCCTTCGAGGCGTATGCGGCGTATGAGCGGAAGGACCGCGCCTCCCCGCGCTACCGGGCCGCGGAGGCGCACTGGCGGCGCGTGCTCGCCGAAGACGTCCCGCCGATCCCGTTCTTCGGGAAACCGGTGGAGAAACGCACGACGCGCATCCGCCGGGTCACCCGCACGCTCGATGCGGGGCGGGCCGAGCGGGTGCGGGCGTTCGCGGCGGCGCAAAAAGGGCTCCCCGGCCTGTGGACGTTCGGCACTTTCGGAGCGCTCCTCTTCGGCTGCCTCCACCACCTCAGCGGGGCGCGGCGGCTCGCGCTCGGCGCCCCCGTGCACAACCGTCCCGGACGCCGCTTCCGCGAGACCCTCGGCCTGTTCATGGAAGTGCTCCCCGTGCGCGTCACCGTGGCGGCGGACGACACCTTCCGCTCGCTCATGGAGAAGGCGGTGGACGCCTTCACGGCGGGCCTGAAACACACGCCGTATGCCGTCGCGAGGAAGGCGTACGACGTCGTTCTGAACTACAATCCTCCCCTCTTCCCCGACACCTTCGCCGGCGTGCCCGTGACGTTCGAACGGGTGCACACCGGCCACGAGCGCGACAGCCTCGCGCTCCACGTCTACGACGGCGGCCCGGGGCGGCCGATGACCCTCCACTTCGAGTTTCACACCGACGTCTTCACCGAGGCCGAGGGCGAGCGGACCCTCGCGCTTTTCTTCGAGATGACCGATGCCCTGCTCGAAGACGCCGGGCGCCCGGTCGGCGCGGCGAGACGGCTCAAACCGGCGGCGCGGCCCGGCTTCGAGCGCGGCGACGGGGCCGTTCGCACCAACAGGCCGGAGCCCTTCGTGGCCGTTCACGGGGAGGCGGAAGCCCGGCGGGGAGCGCGCCCCCCGTACGAGCCGCCCCGCACGGAGGTCGAGCGCGCCCTCGCCGCCGTGTGGCAGGCCGTGCTCGGCGTGGCGCGCGTGGGCCGCCGCGACGACTTCTTCGCCCTCGGCGGCGACTCGATGCGCGCCGTGGAGGTCGTCGCACGGGCGCGGCGGGTGGGGCTCGCCCTCACCCTTCGGCAGCTTTTCGAGCACCCCCTCCTCGCCGACCTCGCCGCGCTCGAAAGCGCAGCCGCCGCGCCGTCGTGGCCCTCGCTCGTGGCCGTTCAGCCCTGCGGCGCAAAGCCGCCGCTCTTCTGCGTGCCCCCCCACGGCGGGACCAACCTCGTCTTCACCGACCTCGCCCGATGCCTCGGCGACGACCAGCCGGTCTACGGGCTGGAGCCGGTCGGACTCCGGGGCGAGGCCGCGCCCCACGCCCGCGTCGAGGCGATGGCGGCGCATTACCTCGCCGAGATCCGCGCTCTTCAGCCGAAAGGACCGTACTTTCTCGGAGGCAAATGCTTCGGCGGGATCGTCGCCTTCGAGATGGCGCAACAGCTTCACGCACAGGGACAGGACGTGGGCCTCCTCGCCCTTTTCGACGTGATGCGTCCTCCGAACCTCGCCCCTCCGAAACCGCCGGAACGGGCGGACCGCACCTTCGCCTATTATGCGCGGCGCTTCTTCTTTCGCCTCCGGCGCGGAGAGCTTGCCGAAGTGGTGCGTGTACGTTTGAAGAAGCAATGGCGGAGGGTGGATCACTGGTGGCGACACTACCGGAAAAACCCTCATCTCCACACCATCCGCAGCGCGCACAAGGAGGCGCGGCACCGGTACGTGGCGGAGCCGTATCCCGGCGAACTCGTCCTCTTCTGCGCTGCCGAAGCCGGAGGGAGCGGAGTGGAGCGCGTGCGCCGGAGGTGGAAGCGCCTGGCCGAGGGCGGCGTGACGGTGCACGTGACGCCGGGCGACCACCGCTCGATGATGCGCCCGCCGCACGTCGGGACGCTCGCCGAACGGCTCAAGCCGTATCTCGACGCGCAGGCGCTTCGGTGAGCGCCGCCGCCAGGCGGGGGAGCGCCTCGCCGAGCCGCGCTTCGAGACGCACCGCGGCGTGGGCGTCGCCGCGCGTCGGGCCGAGGTTCACGATGGCGACGGGCATCGACCGCCGAACGGCCTCGCGCACGAAGCGATAGCCCGAATAGACCGCGAGCGACGAGCCCGCCACGAGCAAGGCGTCGGCCTCGTCGAAGAGCCGCCAGGCTTCGGCCAGACGCGCGCGCGGGACGTTTTCGCCGAAGAAGACCACGTCCGGCTTGAGCACGCCGCCGCACCGGAGGCAGCCGGGCACGACGAAGGCGCGGGCCGCCTCGGGGCCGAGTTCGGCGTCGCCGTCCGGGGCGATCTCGGCGGCGCGGGCGAGGCCGCCGGGGTTGCGCCGGCGCAGCCGCCGCTGAAAGGCATCGCGGGGCTCGAGGTCGCCGCAGGCGAGGCAGCGCACGCGGGCCAGCGCGCCGTGGAGCGCCACCACGCGACGGCTCCCGGCGGCCTCGTGCAACCCGTCCACGTTCTGCGTGATGACGCCGCACACGAGCCCGGCCCGCTCCATCCGGGCGAGGGCCTCGTGGCCCGCGTTCGGCCGCGCCCCGGCAATACGGGGCCACCCGACGGCGCTCCGCGCCCAGTATCGCCGCCGCGCCTCCGGATCGTTCAGAAAAGCCCGGTGACGGATGGGGTTGCGCGCGCGCCGCCGCGTCTCCGGCCCGCGATAGTCCGGGATGCCTGACTCCGTGCTGCACCCCGCGCCCGTGAGCGCGACGATGCGGCGGTCGCGGAGGTGCGCGACGAGCGCGGCGAAAGCGTCGGGGGGCGGCATCAGCCCGCCTCCGGCGCGTCGATCGACGCGCCGCCCGCCTCCGCGCGGTGCACGAGCGCCTCGGCCGTCTCGTGCCCGAGGTAGCGGTCCATCACCCAGTGCGCCGCATAGATGAGCGGCGTGATGACCACGGCGATGAGGAACTTGTAGCCGTAGTTGAAGAGCGTGATCGCCAGGATCTCCTGAAACGAAAGCTGCCCGACGAAAGCCACCGTGAGCACCACGAACGTATCGATAAACTGCGAGCCGAACGTCGAGCCGGTGGCGCGGAGCCAGAGGTGGCGTCCGTGCGTGAGGCGACGCAGCCGGTGGAACAGCGAGATGTCGGCGAGCTGCCCGAGGACGTACGCCGTCAGGCTCCCGACGATGACGCGCCCCGTCGCGCCGAAGACCTGATCGAAGGCGGCGTCCGGCACCGGCGAGATGCCCGCCGCCGGCGTCGCCATCGCGACCTGAAGGATGCCGAACTCGAAGATGATCATCACCATCCCCACGTACGTGAGGAAGCGGATGCCGGGCTTGCCGTAATACTCGTTCACCAGGTCGGTGATGATGAACGTGATGGGGAAAGCGATCACGCCCGCCGTCATGATGACCTCGTCGAACGTCTGCCCGAAGAGGGTGATCGTGAAGGGCAGCTCGAAGGCGGTGAAGAACTTGCTCGCCGTCGCCTCGGCCACCACGAGCGCCGTGATGAAGATCGCCGAGCAGACGACGTACAGCTTCTGCGGGCGGCTCAGGGTATAGGCGTGGGAAGACATGCGTTTCCGGTCGGCGTGGGAGGGCGCTTCCGAAGATAGCCGCTTTCTTTCAATCGGGAAACGGGAGGCGCGCTCAGGTTTGATCGGTGCGCAGGCGCTCGAGCAGGTCGCTGAGGTGTTCGTGCTCCTCCGGGCTGAGGTGCCGCGTGAGGCGCGCCACCGCGTCATCGACGACGCCGTCCATGCGTTCGAGCAGCGCCAGCCCTTTCTCCGTGATCCCGACCTCGACGATGCGGCGGTCCCGCTGGGCGCGGGCGCGGTGGATGAGGTCGTTGCGTTCGAGGCGGTTGAGCAGGCGCGTCACGTCCGGCGTGCGGTCGAGCAAACGAGCCCCGATGTTGCTGCACGTCATCGCCTCGGGGTGGCTCCCGCGCAGAATACGAAGGACGTTGTATTGCGCCGGCGTGATGCCGAAGGGCGCCATGGCGGCGGTGAGTTCACTCGTCAACCAC
>JALSSK010000036.1 GCA_026984335.1 Rhodothermales bacterium | reverse complement strand
TGCGAACGCTCGCCAAAAGCGACGGGCTCCCTCGAGGAAGAGAGAGCCCGTCTTTCGGTAAGCGTCTGCTTTCGAGCGGCTCCATCGCGCCGGGTCGATCACCCCCCTTCGGGGATCTCATCGATGGGCCGGGGCCACTTGTCGAAGATTTTGCCGGGTTGCGGCGGGGTTCCGACCTGATCGGTGGGCAGCGTGCCGAGCCGTCCCGTGCGGCGGAGGTCGATCCACCGGTGTCCTTCGACGAGGAGCGAGTACATCCGCTCGTGAAGGATCTGATCGAGGGCCGTGTCGGGCGAGAGCGTCACCGGCGCGAGGCCGGCGGCGGCGCGCACGGCATTGACGTCGGCCTCGGCGGCGGCCAGGTTGCCCAGGCGGAAGTTGGCCTCGGCGCGGATCAGCAGCAGTTCTTCGTTCCTCATGATCGGGAAGCGGTCCGTCGAACTTTTGGCGAGGGTGATCACGAGCGGGCTCACGAGGCCGTTGGCCGCCGGCGGGCTCGGGTTGAAGCTCGGGTCGTCGGTGCGGTCGAGCACCTTCGAGAGGTAGCGCTGGTCGCCGGGCTCGGCGAAGGTCTTCACGTCCGGGTGGGCGCGGAGCTTGACCGAGGGGGCCGTCGGCACTTCGAAGACCGGGTTGAGGCGGTCGCCGGAGCCGGTGCTGTAGGCGTGATAGACGCCCAGGTCCATCGGGGCATTGGCATCGACGAAAGAGCCACTGAGCGCGTCGAGAGCCGCCTGCCACTTCTCCTGATACAGCGCCGTCCGTGCCTGGAGCCCCCGCACGAACTGCGCAAAGGTGGCCGGCGTGTTGAAGTCACCGAAGCCCTCGTCAGTGAGATCGAATGAGAAGGCCGACCCGGCATTGCTCAGGGCGCTCAGGGATTCGTTGAAGTAGCGCTCGATCTCGGCGTACGCCTGCTGTTTGCCCACGAAAGGCGTGGCGACGTCTTCCGAGAACTCGATCTTGATGCCGTTGTCGTCGAGGTAGTTCAGGTTCAGCAGGAGCTGGTACCCGATGATGGCTTTGGCGAAGCCCTCCACCCCGGCGCGTTCGGCGCCCTGGAGTTCATCGGCGCGGTCGAGGAGGATGGTGGCGTTGCGGATGGTGCGATAGCGCGAGCGCCAGGGCCGGGTCAGGAGGAAGCCGCCCGGGTCGAGCGGGCCGGTGTAGAGTTCACCCGTATAGCGCGGGTCGGCGGGCTCGAAGTAGTACGCCTCGCGCCCGAAGATGCCCGTCACCTGCAGGTAGACGTTCATGTCGGCCCGCATGGCGCCTTCGACGCCCGAGACCAGGCTCTGGATGCTGACCGCGTCCGGGCTGGGCGCGTTGGGATCCGCCACTTCGAGGCTGTCGCACCCCGCCAGGGCGACGAGCGCCAGCGCGCTCAGCAAGAGGCCGAACGCACCGAGCGAAGAACGCCGCCGGGGCTGGAAAGATGGTTGGATAGGATTCATGATCTATGCCTCCAGGGTTAAAATCCGAGGGAAACTTTGAAATAGAAGAACCGAGAGGACGGGAACGGCAGCACGTCCACCGAACGCCCGATGGCAAGGTTGCCGAACTGGCTCACCTCCGGATCGTAGCCGGAGTAGTCGGTGATCATGATCAGGTTGCGTCCCGAAACCCCCACGCTCAGGTTCTGCACCTGCCCGCCGAACCAGCGCTGGACCTGCTCGCGCGAGAAGTTGTAGGTGAGGCTCGCCTCGCGCAGCTTCAGGTAGGTTCCATCCTCGACGTACCGTCCGGTGCCGCCTTTTCCGGCGGCGCGGGCCTGTCCTTTCGGCGTGTCCAGATCCGGCGAGATGCCGCCGAGGTCCGTCAGGAAGAGCCCCAGGTTGATGACGTCGCCGCCCTGCTTCCAGTCCCAGAGGAAGCTCAGCGAGAAATTGCCGTAGGTGACGTCGTTGACCCAGCCGAGCTGGAAGTCGGGGTTTTCATCGCCGAACTTGACCTTGTTCCCGGCCTCGTCGAGCCCCACGATCGTCGTCGGCGATTTGCCTTTTTCGATCTGGAACTGTCCCAGACTCAGCGCAAACCCGCCCGTCTCAAACGGATCGACTTCGAGCTTCGTGATCTCCGACCACGACTTGAAGAAGTTCACGCGCGAGGTCCAGCTGAACTTCGACGAGCGCACCGGCGTCAGGCCGAGGCTGAGCTCGATGCCCTGCGTGGTCATGTCGCCCGCGTTGATGAACTGGTTCGAGAAGCCGGAGGACGGCGGGAGGTTGTTCTGGAGAATGAGATCCGTGATGTCCTGCGTGTAGTAGGTGAACTCGAGCGTGGCCTTGTCCTGCCAGAACGTGGCGTCGAGGCCGACTTCGAACTCCTGCGTGATCTCGGGGTTGATGTCCGGGTTCCCCTCCAGCGTGGGCACGAGCACCCCGCCCAGCCCCGCGATGTTCTCGGCCTGGAGCGAGGTGAACTTCGCCCGCGCCAGCGGCAGGTTGCCCGTCCGCCCGAAGGCGGCGCGCAGCTTCAATTCCCGGAAGAAATCGGTCTTCCAGAAGTCGAACGCCGAGAGGCGCACGGAAGCGGCGGCTTTGGGATAGAAGAAGAACTTGCTCGTGTCCCCGATGCGGCTGCTGGCGTCGGCGCGGAATCCTGCCGTGAGGAAGTACTTCTCCTGAATGTTGACCTCTTCCTGGAAGAAGACGCCCCGTTCCCGCTGGATCAAGCGCGTCTGGAAGCCATTGAGGCTCGACGACTGGTCGATGTTTTCCTGCGTGACCACCAGCCCCTGGGCCTGAACGAGCACGTTGTTGAAGTTGCGGGTCTCATACTGATAACCGCCCGTCGTGCTGAACGTGACGTTCGAAGGGGTGCTGTAGAAATGCACGAGGTTGAGGTACAGGTTCGTGCTCAGGCTCGTCGTTTCTCCGGCGACGGAGACGCCCGGCAGGTCTTTCGCCTTCTCGAACTGAAGCTCCGGAGGAGAGACCACCTTGTGCTCGGCGGAATAGAAATCGCCTCCGCCCTGCACGACGACGTCGAGGTTCTGGTTCTCGGTGCGGAAGAGGTTGTAGGTGAGATTCACGGAGGCGATCCCCCGGTTGACCGTCTCCCGGTTCTTCAACACCTCGATCGTGTGCAAGGGATTCGAGCCTGCGGGTCCCGGCGGGAACTTGCCGTCGGGACCGGGGCGCAGGTCGATGAAGGGGGGCGTGAAGGCATAGGCGAAGCCGAGCGTCGTGGCGCCCTGGTTCTCGTTGCCGGTGATGCTCCGGTCCGAGCGGCTCCGCACGAGCTGGGTGTTCACGTTGACCTTGAGTCGTTTCCCGAAGCGCTGTTCGACGTTGACCCGGCCCGAATACTTGTCGTACCCGGTGTTCTTGACGATGCCGTCTTCAGTTTGCGCCAGCACGCCCACGTAATAGCGGGTGTCCTTGTCGCCGCCCGAGAGGTTGGCGGTCGTCTCGCTGAGCAGGCCGGTCTGGCCGTAGAGGAGGTCTTCGTAATCGAGTTGGCCGTTCTGCTGGAGCAGTTGCGCCCCGCCCGGGACGAGCGCCTCGGCGGTCTCCGGCGTGAATTGCCGTGTGCCGATCTTGTGCAGGATATGCGTGAAGCCGACCTGTTGCGTCACGTTGAGCGTGGTGCGCCCGCGCGTGCCTCTTTTGGTGGTGATGATCACCACGCCGTTGGTCGCCTTCGAGCCGTAGATGGCCGCCGCGCTGGCGCCCTTGAGCACCTCGATGCTCTCGATGTCGTTCGGGTTGATGTCCGCGATGCGGTTCGTCGGCTGGCCCTGCGGGGTGGAACTCCCGGCGCCGGTGGCCGCCGTGACGAGGTCGAGGCCGGACTGAATCGCCGAGTTGTCGACGATGACGCCGTCGATCACGTAGAGCGGTTGCGTCGAGCCGGTGATGGTGGAAGTGCCGCGCAGGTTCACGTTGATGCCGCCGCCGGGCGCGCCGGTGTTCTGGCTGATGCTCAGGCCGGCAATCTTGCCGCTGAGCGCCCGTTCGAGCGTCTGCGCCGGCGCCGGCACGAGGTCCTTCGACGAGATCGTTCCGACGGCGTTGGCCAGGTTGGCGCGCTTGACGCTCGTCGCCAGGCCGGTCACGACGACCTCGTCGAGCCCGAGCACGTCCTCTTCCATCTGCACGTCGAGCGTGTTCTGCCCGGGCGGCACGTCGGCCTCCAGCGTGCGGAAACCGATGAAGGAGAAGACGAGCGTTCGGTTGTCCGGAGGAAGCTCGATCGAATAGCGGCCGTCCACGTCGGTCGTGGTGCCGATGGTGGTGCCTTTGACCGACACGTTGACGCCGGGAATCGGGTCGTTGTTGTCCTTTGCGGTCACCGTCCCCGTGACGGTCTGGGCATGCGCAATCCCGGCGGTGAACACCGCCAGGATCAGCCACATTCCCAGCCGGGAATACATGTCCCTGTAGCTCATCGTTTCTTGAGTTTGTGTGAATGGTGATAGGCAAGCGTGGCCAGGCGCCGAAGCCCAAGTGCGCGCTCCGATGCATCTCAGAGAGGAGGCGTAGAAGAAGGCATGCCGTAGACACATGTCGACTGGTGAGGAGGGACGCCCCGGCTCCGATACGCAAACCGACGTGAAGCCCCGCCTTTGCAGGGCTCCTGCCGCCGGTGAAAGTAGAAGATAGGGTCGCGTATAGAAAAAAGCCGAAGAAAAGCGTTTCTTTCGTTTGTACCTGCTCAACGGCACAGAGCCTCCCATGAGCGGTAAGAACGCCCCCATGAATGGGGTATGCGTCGCTAACATGCGGAAGAACGGGGTTCTTTTCAAGCATCCTGAAACGTTTCAGCCTTCCGGCCCCCCGACTTTTTTAACCGTACGGCCTCCCGCGCCCCCTTCCCTTCCTTTTCGCTATGGATATGGAACCCTCCTCCGGAACGAGAACCATTCTCAGGGTCATCGATCTGGTCAGCCGCGTCAAGGACCTCGTCCGATCGCATTTCCGCGAGGTGTGGGTGGAGGGGGAACTCTCCAACTTCAAGGAGGCGTCCTCCGGGCACTGCTACTTCACGCTGAAGGACCGGGAGGCCCAGATTCGCTGCGTGATGTGGCGCGCGCGGGCCCGTTCGGTGTTTTTCCGGCCTGAAGACGGGATGCTCGTCCGGGTGCGGGGGGAGGTGACGGTCTACGAGGTGCGCGGCGACCTTCAGATGATCGTTCACGCGATGGCGCTCGCGGGCGAGGGCGCGCTTCAGAAAGCCTTTGAGGAACGCAAGCGCCGTCTCGCGGCCGAGGGCCTCTTCGACGCCGCCCGGAAGCAGCAACTCCCCCGCTATCCCGAGACGCTCGGCATCATCACGTCGGGCGCCGGCGCAGCGCTTCACGACATCCTCTCGATCCTGGAGCGCCGCTTTCCGGTCGTTCGGGTGCTGGTGTGTCCGGTGCAGGTGCAGGGCCACGGCGCGGCGGAGATGATCGCCGAGGCCGTCGAGACGTTCAACGCTGCGGCGCCCGGCGATCCGTTCCGTGCCGACGTGCTCATCGTGGGCCGGGGCGGCGGCTCGGCGGAAGACCTCTGGGCGTTCAACGAAGAGGTCGTCGCCCGGGCCCTTTTCGCTTCGGAGATCCCCGTCATCAGCGCCGTGGGCCACGAGACGGACGTTTCCATCGCCGATTTCGTCGCCGACGTGCGGGCGGCCACGCCGTCGATGGCTGCGGAGATCGCCGTGCCCGACCGCCGGGAGGTCGCCGCCGAGATCCGGGGACTTCACGCCGCGATGCGCGAGGCGCTGCTCCGGCGGATCACCGAGCGGCGGCAATGGATCGCGCACCGGACCCGCTCGCACGCTTTCAACCGTCCCCTCGACCGGCTCCAAGAGCACCGCCAACGCCTCGACGACCTCCTCGCGCGGCTCCACCGTTGCCCGCCCCGTCTCACCGGGCAGCGACGGCGGCACGTTGAGGCGCTGGCGGCCCGCCTGGCCCTCCTCGACCCGCACCGCCCCCTCCGACAGGGCTACGCCCTCGTCCGCCGCGACGCCAAGGCCGTCTCTTCGGCCCACGCTCTTCACGCCGGCGACGCGGTCACGCTCCATTTCCACGACGGCGAACGCGCGGCCGTCATCGAGGAATAGCCGTTCCCCAAACGCGCTTTTCTCCTCAAAAAAGCCCTTCCGGAGCCGAGCGTTGCTTTTTATGATTCCTCACTCGATATTCAGAAACGCGCCTCGCCATCCGGCGTTGTATGAGGCGACTATTACGCCGAGGCTGAAATAAGGAATGAGCTTCTCGCCCTCGTCCCCTATTCATTGAGTGTCGTCCGACGACGTTTCTTCCATGACGCCTTCCCCTTCCGAACACACGCTCGAACTGACCCCGGAAGCCCGCTTCTCCATCATCGACGTCTCCCAACGCACCGGCGACCTGCTCGATCCCTTCTCGAAAGCGTTCTATTGTTCCTACCACACGACGGCGGGCTATCTCGAACAGGGTCTCTGCGAACGCCTCAACCACGATCTCGAAGCGATCCAGGCCTACGTCCGCTCGTTCCAGCGCCTCTTTCCCCCGAACGCCGATTACCATCACGACCAGATGCACCTCCGCTCGGAACTGAGCGAGGAGCAGCGCCGGAACGAACCCCGCAACGGAGATTCCCACCTCACCTTCATCGGATCCGGCCTCGAAAGCTGCGTCACGTATACCCACAAGCCCGGACGCCCGGTCTACTTCATCGACCTCGACGGCACCAACGGGGAGGCTCATCGGCGGCGGCGCACGACGGTTATCGGCTTCAACCGGGAGGTCGTCGCCGGGCAAACCTCGTTCGAGATCCCCGTCTCCAACCACCCCATCGACTCGATCAACTTCCGGGATGCGCGCCTCGGGCTCTATGAACAGATGCAGGAGCGGCTCGTCGCCCTCGGCATCGAGAAGGGGCGCATCGACATCCGGCTCGCGCCCGAGGAGCGGCACACGGGGCTGACGGTCAACGAATACGAGACGCTCCTCATGCGGCACGACCTCGCCGAAGTGCTCCGCAACCCCGTGCGCTTCATGGCCGAGAAGGGCCGAAACATGCTCCTCGATCCACGCTCGATCCCCTCGAAAGCGAAGAACTACGCCAAATACGACCTCGTGCACCTCGTCAACGAGTTCATCGACGCGATGGGGCTGAGCGAATCGCTCCTCGAACGCATCATCGACAAGTTTCTCCGCTATCCGGCTTCGCGGTTCCTCCGGATGAAACGCAACGTGAGCCTGCTCGTCACCGACCGCGAGGAGCCCGGCAAAGGGACCATCGTGCAGGGCACGTATCAGAGTCCCATCCTCGTGCAATGGCACAAGGCGGAGGCCGAGCGGCGGCGCGTCATCGCCACGTTCGTCCGGTTCGAATAGCGGGGTCGTTCAGATCAGCGATCGCGACTGCACGCCGTCCACGTTGAGGCACGCGCCCGAGACCCAGCTCGCGCGTTCGGACACGAGGAACGTCACCACGTCGGCCACCTCTTCCGCCGTCCCGAAGCGTCCCATCGGCAGGTTTTGCGCAATGAAGGCCGCCATGCCCTCGGGATCTTCCCTGCACCGGCGGTCCCAGCTTCCGCCGGGAAAGCGGATCGAGCCGGGCGCGACCGTGTTGACGCGGATGTTCGAGGGCGCCAGTTCGAGCGCCATGATCTTCGCCAGGCTGATGAGGGCCGACTTCGTGGCGTTGTAGATGGTCAGCCCCGGCCCGCCCGCTTCGCGACCGAAGATGGAGGCGATGAAGACGATGGCTCCGCTGCCGGCGGCTTGCAGGTGCGGGACGGCCGCGCGCGCCGTGCGGACGTGCGCCTTCAGGTTCACCTCCAGGATGGCGTCCCAGTCCTCGTCGGTCGTCTCGACGAACGGTTTGCGCCGGTTGCCGCCCACGTTGCCCACCAGGATGTCCAACCGTCCCCATCGCCGGAGGGTCGCCTCCACGAGCCGCTCCGCCGCTCCCGGGGCGGCGACGTCGAGCGGAACGGCGAGCGCCTGCCCGCCGGCGGCTTCAATCTCGGCGGCCGTCTCCCGAAGCGCTTCCTCCCCGCGCGCACAGATCGCCACACGGCACCCTTCGGCAGCCAGCCCCGCCGCGATGCGCTTCCCGATGCCCCGGCTCGCGCCCGTCACGAGAGCCACCTTGTCCTTTATCTTCAGATCCATAATGCGTCAGATCGTTAAAAAGTTAAAAGTCAGCGCGTTCATCCGTTCGTTGGTCGATGGCCTTCCCCCCCGGACACCCGTACATCGGAACTACTCATCGGATGCGACTTTTTCCACCCCGCGTTCCGATCTTCGCGTAAACTTTGAGCGCGTCGTCGTTATCTTGAGGCGGCGCCCCCTCCCCCGTTTCTTCGTCGGATCGCTCAACCCGCTCCTCTCATGCCCGAATCAACCGCCTCCTCCGAACTTCCCGAAGACCTGACCTTCGAGCAGGCCGTCCGGCGCCTCGAAGAGATCGTCGAGGTCCTCGAACAAGATCCGCCCGACCTCGAAGCGTCGCTCCAGCTCTATGAGGAGGGGGTCCTCCTCGCCCGGCACTGTCTCCAGCGCCTCGACGCCGCCGAGCTTCGGGTCCAGGAGCTCGCGCTCGAATAACCTCACTGCTCTCCACGGCCTTCCCCTCCACGGCCTTCCCCTCCACGGCCTTCCCCTCCGCGCCCGATCCGCCGACGAAAGCCCGGCCAGGCGACGAGCGGCGCGGCCATGCTCACGGCAAGCGTCACGTACCGGTCGAGGAAGGTGTGCAGGACCAGACCCGCATCGGTCCACCCGATGCCCGCAAGCAGGGCGACGAACGAGAGCGCGCCGAGCGCGAGGTGAAGGCCCCAGAGATACAGCCAGTACGGGCGAAACGGGAAGAGCGCGATGAGCGCGAGTGCGGCGATCAGAAAGGCGCGGCCGGCCGGGGCATGAAACACCGCGCGCGCCTCCCCCGCCGGGTCGTTCGCGTCGAGCACGTAGACCGAACGGGGATGACGCCCGGCGTCGAGCGTGAAGCGCCCGGAGCGGTCCGTATGCACCGAAGCGAGCGCCGGGGATGCCACCGACTGCGCCAGCCACACGCGCACGGGCTGCCACGCGCCGAAGTACAGGGCCAGGAACGCGAGCGCTCCCGCCGCACCCGCGAGCCACGACGGCAGCCGCCTCATGCCCGGACCGCCGTCATGCGCGCCGTCTCCGGACGCGCCGCCCCCTTCGCGGCGCCGAAATGCGTCCACGCCGCCCACAGGCCGAAGACGACCACGTAATAGATGCCCGTGGCGGCGAACTGATGCACGAGGTCGAACCACCCGGGGCGATACTGCTGAACGAGCACCAGAAACGCCAGCCGCCCCACGTTGACGAGGTAGAGCGTGAGGATGCCGAGCGGAAGGAAGACGAGCCGCCGCCGCGCCGAGCCCGGGAAGGCCAGCACGAAGCCCAGAAACAGCCCGATCACCGCCAGCCCGTTGCACCCGTTGACCACCTCGATCCCGGCGGTTCCGTCCATCCACACCACGCGCCCGAAGACGCTTGCCTCATAGCCGAGCCACACGAGCATACTCCGGCTCGCCGAAGCCGCGTGGAGCGAGAGCGCTTCGTCGAGACGTCCGTCGGGCAAAAGCCAGAGGTCATACAGCGCAAACCACACCGCATACGCCGCCAGCATCTTCGCAACGAAGAGGACGATCGCCCGGTGATGTCGAAAAAATGCGCGCATAGACGTTCCTGTGACGGGGCTCCATGTTATTGAAGACCATCCATTTTTCAAAAACCGGACGCCATGTTATTCCCGATGGAGTCCGAGAATTTCTTTCGCAACGAAAGGGAACCGAACGGCGCCGCCCGTTCGGGGGCGTTCTTCCGGGCGCCCCGGGGCTCAGACCCCCGGCATCCGGTAGAGGGACCGACGCTGCCGGTCCCGCGGGACCGGGCAACCCTTCGTCGTCGGCGAGGCGCCCTCTACCGATCCCGTCCGAGAGAGGACGACCGGACGGCCGTCGGTGAGGCCCTCGCGCCCCTCCTCCATGAACCAATTCGTCGGGAGGCTTGTACAATTTGACCCGGCGCATTAGTTTCTCGGATACGATCGGTCCGGCAAAATTCTCGAGGGGCGCCGCCACGCATGCATTTTTTCGCCGGCCATCCCGCGCCTCCATCCTTCTGAGCACACGATATGTCGAATCACGATTCAAGCGAGAAAAACCTCTTTCCCGGTGCTGAAACGTCCGTTTCCGCCGGTTCGAAGCTGCCGTACCACACGCCCCGGCTCGTCCACCTCGGCGACGTGGCGACGATCACGAAGGCCGAGTACGGCGATCTGACGACCGCGAAATACGGCGACCTTTTCGGTTCGCGCACGATTTAGCGCCGCCCACGACCTCCCTTTTCCCCGACGCGGGAGCCTTCGGGCGCTTGCGTTCCCGTCTCCGCACGATCCTCCGGCGCCTTCGGTGCACGATTATACTGCTTACGGCCTGAGCATCCGCTCGCATTTCCCCGTCCCCGAACTCCCCCCGCTCGAAACCGCGCCCGCCCACCCCGACCTGCGCCTCCGCATGGGCCCGGTGGATGTGGAAACGGGCATGTCCGGCCGGGAGCAGACGGCCTTCCGCGTGACGGACGAGCACCTATGCCTCCGCTTCCCCGACCTCGGCGCTTTCCTGATCGAGGCGGACCGCATCACCGTCGATCCTGCCTCCGGCGCTTCGACGGAAGCGGTGCGGCTGATGCTCGTCGGCTCCGTGCTCGGCCTTTTCCTGCGACGGCGGGGGCTCCTGACGCTCCACGGGAACGCAGTCGCTTCCCGGGACGGCGCGGCGGTCTTTCTCGGCGCTTCCGGCGCGGGCAAATCGACGCTGACGGCGGCGCTTCACCGGCGAGGTTTCCGCTTCATGAGCGACGACGTGGCCGCGCTCGACCTCTCCGGCCCGGTGGCGACGCTCCGTCCCGGCCTGCCCCGTCTCAAGCTCTGGCCCGACGCCGCCGAAGCCCTGGACCGCCCGCCCGGCGGTCTCCCGCGCGCCCATCCCGGCCTCGACAAGCGCATCCATCCCGTCGGGGCCCGCGTGGCGACGCGCGCGCGGCGGCTCCTCGCCGTCTACACGCTCGAACCGGGCCGGGCCCCGTCGCTCGCGCCGCTCGCGCCCGCCGACGCCCTCGTCGAACTGATCCGCCACGCGCACCTGCCCCGATCGCTCCGCATCACCGGCGACGAAGCCCGTCACTTCGAGCAGAGCGCCGCGCTCGCGCGCCGCATCCCCGCGCGACGCCTCGTGCGCGGCGCTTCGTTCGACCAGCTGCCGCGCCTGCTCGACCTCATCGAAGACGACCTCCGCCATGCCGCCCGCCGCTGACGCCCTCTCACCGGAGGACGCACTCCTTCTCGCCTGCGCGCGCACCCGCCTCTCTCCCCGGGCCTTCGAGAGCATCGGCCGCCTCGCAGACCGGCAGCCGGACTGGGAACGACTGATCGGGGCGGCGGCGCGCCACGGCGTGCTCCCCCTCCTGCGCGAACACCTCGGAGACCTCGACGTCGTCCCGGGACCGGTCCGCGAGACCTTGCGCCGCCTCGCCGCGCGCATCGCCCGGCACAACCTCATGCTCGCCGGCGTCCTGCTCGACGTGCTCGAGCTCTTCGGCCGCGAGGGCCTGCCCGCGCTCCCGTACAAAGGCCCCGTGCTCGCCGCGTCGGTCTATGGGAACCTGGCCCTCCGCCCGTTCGCCGACCTCGACGTGCTCGTCCATCCCGAAGACGCGCCCCGCGCCCGCGCCTTGCTCACGGATCACGGGTTCCGGTTCGTCCCCGAAGCTTCCGGCCTCGACGAAGCCGCCGCCATCGCGAGGGGCCGGGAATACCGGTTCGAGCGCGATCCCGGCGTCCTTCTCGAAGTCCAATGGCGCGTCGTCTCGGCGAGCGACGGGTGGCGGAAGTTTTCCCTCGCCCCCCTGTGGGCCCGCCTCCGCGAGACGACGCTCGCCCGGCGCACCGTCGCCGCGCTCGGCCCCGAGGACCGCCTCGCCGTCCTCTCGCTCCACGGGGCGCACAACCAGTGGGTGCGGCTGAAGTGGATCGTCGACGTCGCCGAGGTCGTACGCGGCGAAGCGGTCGGATGGGAGGCGCTTTTTTCGAACGCGGAGGCATGGGGCATCCGCCGCCCGGTGCTTCTCGGGCTCGCCCTCGCCCGCGACCTCCTCGACGCGCCCCTGCCGCCGGAGGTCCGCGCCCGCCTCGACGCGGACCGCACCCTCCCCCGCCTCGCCGCGATGGTCCGTCGCCGCCTCCTCACCGAGCCGTGCGATCCGCCGCCGGAGCTTCCGCTTTTCCTGCTTCGTCTTCGGGAAAACCGGCGGGAGAAGCTCTTCTTCGCCGCCCGTCTGGCCTTCGCGCCCACGCCGAAGGACGCCGCCCGCCTTCCCGCGCCGCTCGGCTTCCTCGCCCCGCTCCTGCGGCCGTTCCGGCTCGTCGTCCTCCTCGTCCGCCGCCTCGTCCGGGCTCCGAAAAAAAACCGGCGTTGAGGGCCGGGAGGCTTCCTCAACGCCGGTTCAAAGCGTCGCGCAAAAACGTGCGGAGCGGTCAGGCCGCCACCGGCTCGTCGGCGAAATACTTCTCGCGCACCTGCGCTTCGATCCACCGATACGTTTCCGCCAGCCCCTCTTCGAGCGAGATTTCCGGCTCCCAGCCGAGCACCTCGCGGAGCAAGGTGTTGTCCGAGTTCCGTCCGCGCACGCCCTGCGGGCCTTCGACGTGCTTCTTCTCGATCTCGACGCCCGCCGCCTCCGCGATGATGTCGGCCAGCTGGTTGATCGTGACCATGCGATCCTGCCCGAGGTTGATCGGGTCGTGGAAGTCGGACTGCATGAGGCGGTAGATGCCTTCGAGGCAGTCGTCGACGTGGCAGAACGAGCGGGTCTGCTCGCCGTCGCCCCAGATCTCGATCACGGGGTCGCCGGTGAACCTGGCGAAGGCGACCTTTCGACAGAGCGCCGCCGGAGCTTTCTCGCGCCCGCCTTCCCACGTGCCGAGCGGGCCGAAGATGTTGTGGAAACGCACGATGCGCGTGTCCATACCATACGCATCGTGGTAGTGCAGGCACATCTGCTCCGTGACGAGCTTCTCCCATCCGTAGGCATCCTGCGGCTGAGCCGGGAAGACGTCCTCTTCCTTGAGCGGCTTCACGTCGGCGTCGGTCTGCTTGTACTCCGGATACACGCACGCCGACGACGTGTAGAGATACTTCTTGACGCCGTTGAGGCGGGCCGCCTCCAGCGTATGCGTGTTGATCAGGATGTTGTTGTGGAGAATCTGCGCGTGGTACTTCGAGATGAAGCCCATCCCGCCCATGTCGGCGGCCAGCGCGTAGACCTGATCCACGCCGCGCGTGGCCTGCAGGCAGTTGTCCCACCGGCGCAGGTCGAGCAGTTCGAACTCGTCCGCCTCGGTCTCTCCAAATTCGGGCATTTTGATATCGACGCCGCGCACCCAGTAGCCTTTCTTTTTCAGATAAGACACCAGGTGATGACCGATAAAGCCACCGGCCCCCGTCACCAACACTCTTTGCTCTGATGGCATGTAATTGTCCTCCGGTTGTGTTCTGTGGTACGAAAAAGGGTTATTAAATGGAATAGCGCTCCCGGCGAGAGAAAATGGGTCGTTTTGTCGAAACGGATAGCTACGAAGCCCTTTTCGGAAAATCAAGAGATCCTTTGAGGATTCACGGGGCGGGCGCCCTTAGTCCACTTTTCGCAGATACGTGGAGGTCGGGAAGTGCCCCGGGGTCGTCGGTAGCCCGAACTCGTTGCCCTGAGGCCGATAGTTAGGCAGACAGGCCCCGAGCTCTTTCGCGCGTTCATAATGCAACATCGACATCGAAGCGGCGATGTCGAAATGAGGGTTGTACGCCAGAAAAGCATGGAGCAGGATGCTCTCATGCCAGAAGTTCAGGGCGGACGTCAGGATCTTCGGCGAGTAGTCGTAGGGGAAGGTAATGTCGTGGAAGTGCGCCCATACGCCTCGGCCAAGGCGGGGCAACATTTCCAGAATGATGCGGCTTACTTCTCCGGCAGGCCCCAGCGTATGGGTCGAGTCCACGAAAAACAGATCTCCCTCCCCCATCAAAGCGCCCACGTCCAGATCGAGCAACTCTATTTTCTCCGGGATCAACTCGATTTTCCCTTCTTCGGCAGCGCTTCGTAAAAAGGCGTTCGGATACGGCTCGATGCAAGTGATCCCGGGCTGATAGCCCGCCCACTCGGCAGCCATCAGACAGACGGCCGTCGAAACGCCGCAACCGATCTGCAGGATGTTCCGGGGCCGGCGCCTGGCCACGAAGCAAAAGAGGAAGTCGGCTTCGATGGGCCCGAACCCGCCCGCCCCGTTCCTGCGACACGCCTCCCCGTGCACATCGAATTCCTGCTGATGCCGCACGAGTTCTGCCGAACAACAATCCCGGACGAAATCCAGCTGGCGATCCACGTCCGTCCCCGCCACGCCGATCATACTATAGGGCTTCTTCCAGTGCTCCGTCTTCCTCAGCCGGTGAATGACGGGGATCTCGGAATAGAAGCGACGGGGCAAGATATCGACTCCGGCATACTGGCCGAGTTCAAACACCTTCCGGAGGAACTTCTTGCCCTTATACCTGGCTTTTCGCACGAACGTGGACATAGATACTCCCGTACTTCTGTGGACGGAATCCCCGGCTTCGGCGCAAACGCTACCGGCCCCTTCCGAAGAGCATCACCTGGACGGTTTTGAGGAGGATATAAAGATCGAGCACCAGCGAGCGATTGGCGAGATAGAAGAGCTCGTACTCGAACTTGCGGATCTGCCCCTCGACGGTGCCCGCATAGTCGTGCTGCACCTGGGGCCAGCCCGTGAGTCCGGGCTTGATGCTGAAACGGAGCCGGTAGTAGGGGATCTCTTTTTCGAGAAGGTCGGCAAAGTGCCTCCGGATGGGACGGGTCCCGACGATGGTCATGTCGCCCTTGAGGATGTTGTAGAGCTGCGGCAGTTCATCGAGGCGACTCTTCCGGAGGAAGCGCCCGACGCGGGTGATGCGGGGGTCGTCCTCTTCGGCCCACTTGGGCCCGGTGAGCTTTTCGGCGTCCGGGCGCATGGAGCGAAACTTGTACAGCGTGAAGGGTTTTTCGTGCAGGCCGAGGCGTTCCTGTTTGAAGAGCACCGGCCCCTTCGAGTCGAGTTTGACGGCCAGAGCCGTCGCCAGCATGATCGGGGCGGCGAGGAGACAGCCGAGCGTGCCCACCGTCAGGTCGATGACGCGCCGGAGGCGCTCGGACGCCGTGCCGGGCCGGTTTTGCTTGACCGTCTGAAGCACCCAGAACGTGTCGATGGTGGAAACGGGGATGCGGCCCGAGTACTGGCTGAAGAACGAGGGCAGGTCGTACACCTGCACGCCGTCCTGCCGGAGCCAGAGGGCCTCGTAGAGGAGATCCTCCGGCGTGTTGCGGTCGATGGAGCAGACGAGCACGTCGGCCTGCACCTCCCGCATCGCGGCGTCCAGGCCGTGCAACGGCAGGGGCGCCGCGCCCGAAGCGCCGTCGCCCGAACCCCGGTGCGCCTCGGCGGCGTCCTGCCACACCCGCGCGATCTCATATTCGCGGACCGGCAACGAGTCCAGCTCCTCGACGAGCCCGCCCACGGCCGCATCGACGCCGATGACGGCCAGACGCCGCTGCCGCTGAACCGGGAGGATCTTCCGGAAAAAATAACTGCGCCAGAGAAACGCGCCCAGCACCATCAGCGGCGCCTGCACGATCAGGATGACGCGCCCGATGGGATATCCCCCGGCGATGAACATGACGGCGGCCGTCGAGAGCAGCACGATGCCGGCGGCTCCGAGGATGAAGAAGAACCGGCGGAACGCGGTGATCTCCGGGCGAAGGCTGTACAGGTTCAGCACGTAGAACGCGCCGAGATAGAGCAACAACATGAACGGAGCGACGACCCATATCGACGAGCGTCCGATGAACTCGGCGAAAGACAGATCAACCTGGACATACCGAATCAGCACCGCTCCGGCAAAGCTGACGATGAAAAGGAATACGTCGCCGAGGAGCAGTTCGAACTGACGCCGCTTCAGTATGCTCGTTGCCCACGTTTTCATCGTACTTCCATTCGATCTATGCGCATGCTGCGGTTCGCAAGTTCATGCCGGCGTCCGGTCCCCTATCCGGCCGCGTGCGGGACGGGTCTGTAATGCTCCATGAACCATCGGGCCGTTTTTGCCAGGCCTTCCGGCAACGAGACTTCCGCCTGCCAGCCCAGCACCGTTTTTGCCTTGGAGGTATCCGAAAAGTTGCGCATAACGTCTCCGAGGCGCTTCGGCCCGTGATCGACGCGGATGCCCCGAACCCCGAAGCCCTCCAGCACCGGCACGAGCTTTTCGACGAGTTCGTTCACCGTCGTCTCGGCGCTGGTGGCGATCTGGAACACCTCCCCGCCGATGCCCTCCCGCTCGCCGGCCAGACGGATGGCGCGGGTCAGGTCCTCCACAAAGATGAAGTCCCGCGTCTGCCCGCCGTCGCCGTAGATCTCCAGCGTCTCACCGGCCAGGGCGCGGCGGATGAACCTGGCCACGACGCTGGCCTTGTGCGAGGACCGAGGGCCATAGACGTTCCCGAAGCGCAGCGCCACGGTCTCCACGCCGAAGGTGCGGGCGTAGGCGGAACAGTAGCCTTCCCCGGCCAGCTTGCTCGCGCCGTACGGCGAGACGGGATGCGGGGCGAGTTCCTCGTGGATCGGCGGCTCACATTCCCCGACGGGCGCGCCGCTGGAAGCGAACACGAAGCGCCGAACGCCCCCGTGCCGCGCCGCCTCCAGATAATTCAGCGTCCCGAACACGTTGTTCAGCGCATCGGCGCGGGGATCCTCGACCGACGGCGCCACCCCCGTGTTCGCCGCGAGGTGCACGATCGCGTCGAAGCCGCGGGCCGCCGCGAGCGCCAGCCGCTCGTCGAGGATGTCGCCGACCACCAGCTCGACCGAACCCGATGCCTCCGACGGAGAGCCGAGGGCTTCCGCCGCGCGCTCGTCGAAAGCACACACCGAGGCCAGATCCTCGCGGCTCCCGACCGAAAGGTTGTCGACCACGCGGATCGTGTGACCGCCCTCGGCCATGAGCCGGTCGATCAGGTTGATGCCAATGAAACCGCAACCGCCGGTAATCAACCACTTCATGTGAGTTCAGGAAATCGGCTCCTGCCCCTCGTCCTTCTTCCGGGGCCTGAGTGCATCGTGAGAAAAGTAGAGTTGTCTGCCGAATATAGCATTTCGAACCGAATAAGAGAATCGATTTTTCTGTGTTGATCTCCCCGCAATTTTTTCCCTACCGCTCCGCCGTCACGGGTTTCGGCGTATCCCGGGACGCGAGCACTCCGTCGAGGAGCGCTTTCCACTGACCGACGGCGACCTCACACTCATACTGCCGGAGGAACGCCTCGCGTCCCCGCGCGCCCATCGCTTCGGCGCGCGCGCGGTCCTCGACCAGCGACAGGATCGCTTCTTCCAGCGCCGTCGCCGGGTCCGCCACGCGCTCGGGATCGATCACGTAGCCGCAACCGACCTCGCGGATCGTCAGAGAGATCTCCGAGGCCTCGGGCCCGACCATGATGAGCGGTTTCGCCGCCGCCATCGCTCCGTAGAGCTTGCTCGGCACCGCGATGCCCGACGCGCGGGTCTTGAGCGTGATCAGGTGCACGTCGGCCATCGACAGCGAGTATTTGATCCGATCCCGGGGGAAATAGTCCAGGTACCGGAAGTTGGGAAGCTCATGCGTTTCGGCGAAAGCCTCGATCTCCTTCCGCCGCACGCCCCCGCCGACGAAGAGGAACACGATCTCCCGCCGGTCCCGGAGCCGGCGCATCGCCTCCAGCGCCTCCTCGAAGCGATGGAGGATGCCCGCGTTGCCGGAGTACATGACTACGAACCTGCCTCGAATGCCGAGCTGATCGAGAAGCGGATTCTCCTCGGCGGGGACCGGCGCGATGTCCTCTTTTTTGCTCCAGACGGGGATGGTCGTCAGCCGCTCCGGTCGCACGCCCTTGTCGAGCAGGCGTTGCCGCATACATCGTCCGAGATCGACGACGAAGTCCGCCTGCCTCAAAATATAGCGATCGACCCGCTGGAGGAAGCGCGCCGGCCAATGCCCTTCCCGCAGCATGCCGACGGCGATCTCGGCTTCGGGGTGCAGGTCGAGCGACCAGACGCCGAAGCGTTGCCCGCGCAGTTTCCGGGCACACGCGCCCATCAGGCCGGCCATGGGCGGGGCCGTGAGCATCACGAGGAGGTCGCACGTCGGACCGAAGACGAGCGCGAAGAAGATGCTCCCGTAGAAGGACAGCGTGTTGACCGCCCGCCCGAGGGTCGAAGCGCGGTTGAAGCCCGTCGTTCGCACGCGGCGGATCCGGACGCCGTTGTGCACCTGGGTCTTCGGCAGTCTCGGCGCGTCCGGCACGTCGTCCTCCGCTCCGCAGAGCACCTCCACCGCATAGCCCCGTTTCGCGAGCCCCTCGGCCAGATCCGTGAGATGTTGCGCCGTGGCGCGCACGCTGGGATAGTACCGCAACGCCACGAAACGCACTGTCGGCTTCGACTGCTCCATATCGATCGTCCCATGCGCGGCCCCGTCCCTCGGCGGGTCGCTCTTACCAGTTTGAATCCCGTTCGTAGCCGTAGGCGACCCAGAAATCGCCCCCCCGCTCCTTGAAGGCCGCCTTGACGGGTTCCGTGAAGTGGTTCCGCCAGTCGCCCGCGACGCCTTTGCGAAAGAAGCTCCCGGCGTCCTGCGTGCCCTGTCGCCGCCCTCCGCTCATCCGGTCGAAGCGGTGCGCCTCGACGACGGCGCGAATCGTCTCGGGTGCGTGGTCGAGGCCGAAGTGAGCCGCCACGCTTCCGAAGACGCGCTCGGTGTCGGCCACGAGTTCCTCGTAACGGATGATGAGCCGCCGCTCCCCCGCCCCGTCCTCGTGCCACGAGCGCACCCAGGCGACGAAGTCCGGGAGCAACGTCTCCGCGAAGATCATCAGACCTTCCTCGACGGAGCGCGGTGCATAGCGCGCATACTCCGGGTGCCACGGCGTCCGGCGCACGTAGAAGTAGTGGCTGACGGCCACGTCCCGAAGGTCGCGGTAGAGCACGACGTGCGGCAGACCAGCCTCCCGAAGCAGCCGCGCATTGTGCGGCGAGCCGTGCGCATGCATCTTCAACACCGCCAGCCGGCCGTCGAAGCGCTCGAAGAGATCGTCGGGGAACTCGAAGTCGTGACTGCCGCCCGTGTCGAGTTCATACAGGGTCGCCTCCGGGACGATCACCTCGTGGAAGCCGGGATAGCTCGAAAGCATCTTCTTGAGCCAGGTCGTCCCGCTCTTGGGCAGCCCGGCCACGAACAGCAGCGGATGCGGATACCGCTCGCCGTATCGGAGGAACGCCGCCCGGCACCGGCGCATCTGCCGCCGGTAGTCCACACGGCACGTTGCACGCCGAAGGAATCGCGCGGCAGCCGGCGGCAGATAGGCGCGTGAGAGATCTTTGATCCTGGCTTTGTCCATTATCGCAGGCTTCAGCTCCGTTCCGCACTCATGCGCGCTCACGCCCCGGCAACGACGCGCCGACTTCCGCCAGCAGTTCCAACCATTGTGCGCGCACAATCTCCGGAGCAAAGGTTTTCCTGAAAGAAGCGCGGGCCCGTTCCCCCATCGCGATGCGATAATCCTTCTCCATGAGAAAGGAAAGCTGATGCGCGAGGTCGTCCGGGTCGTTCGGCCGAGCAAGACGTCCGTTCACCTCGTGATGAACCGTATCCGGTATGCCGCCAAGCTCAGTCGAGACGACGGGTAAGCCCGCATTCAGCGCCTCAATCAGACAAATAGGCGAGGCCTCGCTGGGATGATAAGACGGCAACACGAACATATCGGCTTCCAACATCATGGTTTTCAGAAGCGAACGGTCGCTGACGAGACCGTGCATGGTCACCCAATCGGTCATCCCCCGATCGGCGACGTAGGCGTGAAAGCGCTTCTCATCTTCCGGCGTCATCCACCTTCCCGCATATTCTACGGACACGTCGTGCCCTGCGCTCCTTAATTGCGCAGCTGCATCGAGAAGAACTTCGTAGCCCTTCAACCGAATCATTTGGCTCACGTAGAGGCATCGGATCGGACCGGACCGCAACCGACGCGCCTCCTGCGCTCGTTCTACCTCTGCTCCTGAACACATCATCACCTCGTCGATAGTGTTCGGGATCACGCGCCGTTTCTCGGCTGGCACGAACGCGGCGAGGCGACGATCAAGGAGCTTGCTGATCAGCACAAATCGATGCACTTTCCCAGCAATTTGCCGAGCTGACCATTGTCGTCCAAGAGTTCTAAAATGACGCGCAACATTCCCGTTGTGCACCCAGCAAATGACGTTCGTATCGGTAGGAACCCCCCGATTAAAAACGTAGAAGTCCCGAAGATGGCCGGGGATCGAACCGGAGAGGTTGGCATAAATCATGACGTCGGGATGCGCCTTCCGGATCTCTTTTGCATACCGATGGACCGCCCGGAGCCGGTTCCACGTCATTTTATCCCGTGGATTGCCCCGTCCCCCTTCGGCAAAGTTGATACGGCCCACCGGGCGTTCCTCAGAGAGCATATCATACAGGCGCTCCGTTGCGATCGTCATGCCCGTCAGCGGCGGCGGGTATCCGCCAGCGACGCATAAGGAGTAACCAGGGGAGGCATCCTCTTTCTCTAAGACGGCATCCTTCACTTTTCGAGCATCCAAGATCATACGTTTTGACATGCTTAAGTCAGAGAGAAGACGGTGTCAGATTGTCAGAGAGCACGTGACAGGTTTCATCTTCTAGCCCATGTCGCATATCGCAAAGGGGGGGTTTTTCGTTTTAGGTGTATATCTATAATTTTTCAAACTTTGAATATTTTCTATACGGAGTATTTGTACATTCTGACATATGCCCGTGAAAGCGCCCGTAGTATCTTTCGAATCCGAAATGGCATAGCATGGCATCCTTCACTGGCTGAGTTTCAAACCGAACATGATTGCGCCGGGTCGTCCGAGACCGCGCATGTTTATCAGACTATCCAGCCTCTACACATTCATCTTTACGTTGAAACCCCAAATCGAAAGTAAGAAACTGCACAATTCGTTTGTTGATGTCTTTCCAGTCAAAAGCTCTCACGCGGACTCTTGCTGCTTCCTCCATCGCTTTGATCTCTCCGTTCTCATTCATCAAGGCTACGTTTTTGAGAGCCTCCCGTAAGGAATCGACGGAATTGTCGATCAGAAACCCGCACGTGCCATCTTCAATCACTTCCCGAATAGCCGGGGTATCCGAGGCGATGACTACCTTCCCGGCAGCCATGTACTCAAATAATTTGATGGGATAGGAATACCTGAAATTAACGACAGAAGGATCCAGAATGCACAAACATACATCACTCTTCGCAACCTCATTCAAGCTCTTCTCATGACTTATTTTTCCGAGATATTGCAGTTTGTGTTTGCTTTGAGCATTGTGTTTCTCAATAGCTCCAAGGGCATCGTCTTCGCCGGGCCCCCATGCCTTAAAGAGAAATTGCACATCCTCATCTTTCATTGATTTTAGAAGCTCGAGTACAAGATCTATTCCCCGCTGTAAAGTTACCCATCCCGCATATCCCACACGAAGTGGACCTCCGGAATGAAGGCCGGTCTCACCATTGCGCTCGTCTTCTCGTTTCATGTGAGATACAACTGTCCCGTTCGTGATTTTCAATATCTTAAAACCCTCTCTTATCGGCGGCAAATCCGCCATAATATCCTCATGAAGCCCCAAAATCCAGGCGTCTGCACGGGGTAAACTATGCCGTAAAAATCTTCTATAGAGCTTGGTAAACAGAGATCCCTTTCGCATATTCCTGAATGCTAGCATGGGATCATCCCATAGATCAACAATCCAACAAAATGAAAAAAACAGAGTTGCCAGGTACGAAGAGATAATTGCTCGTGGCTGGTTCGAAGAATAGACCACATGATAACCCTGCTTAGACAATTTTCGAAGTAGCCGAACAGCCGAGGCGACATAGCTCCATCCCGAACTGATTCTGAAGCTTGCTTCAGCTCTCTGCTCCAAGGCTCTAGGAACATCCCCATCAGTGACAATAGTCAGTTCATAGCATTGACTCAACAGGAGCGCACGTTGATACTGAGTCGAATTGATCACATTTTTTACTCCACCTGCCTTGAGGAACACAATTTTTTCAGGCATTCTATCCTTATTCATAATGAACGGTATAAAAAGGAACACCCAACCTAAGCCTAACTCACAGGAATTCCAATATTACGCACAGATGCATTTTTAAATCTAATTTTTCTTTGCACAGCGGCCCAATATTCCACATAGGCCAAATCCACACTATGCACCAAGGCAAAAATTGTCATTTCAAAAATCATAACTGTCCAACTCAAACTACTTATATACAACTGAAAACTAATAAGTCCAAATCCCATCATAATTACCCACAAAAAAACACCCATGTAATACATCTTCGTACCTTCTAGCACACTCATTATGCGCATTGATCTACGCAATGTAGAAATAAAGAATGTAAGAAACAGAAAAAAAGTAAAAATCCCACCTTCCACAAGCAAGTTAAAGAAGAGATTATGTATCCCCGATGAACTCTGCGTCATATCCTTCCACTTCACAATCTCACCCATCCCTATTTGATAGTCAAAAAGGGCAGGGTAATAAGCCCCCAACCCCGTCCCCATCAGCAATACCTTGGGTATTTGCAAAAGCTTCCATCCCTGCTCGACGAGATGTATCCTGTTCATTCCGCCCGTCTCCGTACGCGCTTCCAGTGCCTGCACAGCAGTGAACTGTCCCAATGGTACAAATGTTAACACCCCGATTACCACAAGCATTATTACCATCATAAATTTAACGAATGAAATCGCCTTACTCTCATTATACAATCCTAATCGCATGTACACCAAGAATACATTCACAACTAAGAAGAACATGACCCCTCCACGAGCCAGCGTTGCAATCACCAGAGCTGCCTCAAGAAAAAGAGATACACCGATCAAAAACAATCTACGGGGATTCATTTCGTTTTCGAACAGCAGTTTCGCATTTACCAAAGTACCAAACAGGACTATCCATTGCACGTAGATCAAGGGGTTAAACGCCGTGCCGCTGATGCGCGGCACTTCTCCAACTCCTTCGAGAAAGAAAAGATCATTGGCTTCCCTATCGTTGCCGAAGTAATTTGCTATGACTCCAAACGCAGGATCAACAAATACCTGTATGGCCCCCAGAATACCAAGAAATACGGCAAACCACTTCCACCATTTGTAAAGATCATTAATTCCCAATTGTTTGTTCTCAAGAAGCAATCGTAGCACAAAATACAGGAAGGTCATTCTATACCAATCCAGTAATTTTTCTATGGTGTTTACAGGGAAGGTGGAGAAAAATCCGAGGACAGTAATACAAAGAACCAGCAAAAGTAATATTTTATCGGCAAAACGCCACGTAAAGATTAAACGCCGTTCCGTCATCACTAATGCGGTAAAGACAACTGCGAGTGGCACCAATGCGACATCTATCGTATAAAAAGGGATGATACCGATTCTCCCTCCCAGTGGTAAGAGGGAAGTGATGAAACATCCCAAAACCATGTATCTCAGTGCTGACCAAAGCATTGGATCTATCTTTTTCTTATTTTCAGTTATATACTATTCGACCATTCGTAGAGTGCTTCTTCTTCTAGCACTTCCCTCGTGCAGCATGCCATTCCTCGAAGAAAACACCATTCATTCCATTTTACGTACAGAATGCGATAACCGGGACATTAATCCACGGAATATTGGAAGAGAAAAACAGGTTGGATTGATCTTCAGCTTCTGAAATACGTGATATCCCATTACACCGTTTGATAGAATTGTGACGATCATCGTTG
>JALSSK010000035.1 GCA_026984335.1 Rhodothermales bacterium | reverse complement strand
GTCGTGCACGGCAAGCGGCGCCACGAGGAGACGCGCGCCACGTTCTCGCACGCACGGGCCGCCGCGCCGGTGGTCGTCGTGCGCGACCGCGCCGAGGCCGAAGCCCTTGCCGACGTCATCCGGGGCGTGCGCGACCGCGCCTTCTTCTTCGAACGCTTTGCCGGCCGTCACTCCGAAGGCTTCGACCCCGACCGCCACCTCCGGCGCATCGGCGTGGTCAACCAGACGACGATGCTCGCCGCCGAGACGCAGGCCATCGCCGACCTCCTGCGCCGCGCCATGAGCGACCGCTTCGGCGCGGACCGCCTCGCCGAGCACTTCGCCGACACGAGCGACACGCTCTGTTACGCCACGAACGAGAACCAGGACGCCACGAAGGCCCTCATCGCCGACGGCGCCGACCTCGCGCTCATCGTGGGCGGGTACAACTCGTCGAACACGAGCCACCTCGTCGAACTGGCCGAAGCCGCGATGCCCGCGTATTTCATCGCCGATGCGGGCGAGATCGAGAGCGCGGACGTGATCCGTCACTTCGACCTTCATGCGAAACGCCGGAGGACGACCGGGGGCTGGCTCCCGCCGAAGCGCCCCGTCGAGATCGCCCTCACCGCCGGCGCTTCGTGCCCCGACGCCCTCCTCGACGCCGTCATCCGCCGCATCCTCGACCTCTTTCCCGGCCATCTCCCGGTCGAGGCGGCCCTCGCGCCCTTCGAGACGGCCGCGGCATGAGTGTGTGGGGATGTGGGACGGGTGGGGGATGGCTTTGACATCATCGAAGGGAGCCCCCGGGCACGAACACCGTGAGCTCCTTGACGGAAACGAACGGAAGTCTTTATGAGCTGGTACAAGGAATGGTTTGACCGGGACGAGTATGAGCTCGTCTATCACCAGCGGGACGACACCGAGGCCGAAGCCGTCATCGACCTGATCGAGCGGGTGGCGCATCCGGCTCCCGGCGCGACGATCCTCGACGTGGGGTGCGGGCGCGGGCGGCACGCGCGGACGCTGGCCCGGCGAGGCTATCGCGTCACCGGCATCGACCTCTCCGAACGCGCCCTCGAACAGGCCCGCCGACGCGCCGCCGAGGAAGGCGTCTCCGTCACGTTCCGCCGCGGCGACATGCGCGAACCCGCCTGCGATGCCTGCTTCGACGGCGTGGTCAACCTCTTCACCGCTTTCGGATACTTCACGGACGACGCCGACCACCTCCGCACCATCCGCGCCATGGCCACGGCGCTCCACCCCGGCGGATGGCTCTTCCAGGACTTCCTCAACGCCCCGTTCGTCGAGCGGACGCTCATCCCCGAGGACACGCGCGTGGAAGACGGCATCCGCATCCGGCAACGACGCGTGATCGAGAACGGGCGCATCAACAAACGGATCGAACTGCACAAGAACGGCAAGACGCTCACCTTCTGCGAGTCCGTCCGCCTGCTCACGCTCGACGACTTCCGCCGCTTTTATGCCGCCGCCGGGCTCGAGCTGCTCCACACCTTCGGCGACTATGAGGGCCGCCCGCACACCGACGAGACGCCCCGGCTGATCCTCCTCGCCCGGAAACGCACCGGCTGAAAGCGCCGTTGGAACTTTCGAAGGCCCTCCCCGACGACGAACGTCCCGCTCATGCGACGCCTCTCCGTACTTCTGATGCTCGCCTTCACGCTCGCGGCGTGCGGCCTGCTCTCCGCCCGCGACCCCGAGCCGCCCCTCGCCGACGCCGGCACGTTCGCCCAGCCGGACACGCCCGAGCAGGTCATCGCCAACCTGCAGGCCGCCGTCTCCGAGCTCAACACGCTCAACTACCGCCGCTCCCTCGCCGACGACCTGACCTTCGCGCCGACGGCCACGGCGCTCGACCGCGAGCCGATATGGACGGGCTGGGGCCGCACCGAAGAGGAGCAGTACTTCGGCACGCTCGCCGCCGACGCCCGCCAGACCACCGGCAACCGGCTCGAACTCAACGACCGCACCTTCTCCATCCTCGCCGACGACCGCTACCTGCTCGACGCCACGTACGTGCTCACCGTCAACCACCGCCGCACCGACGTGCCGAAGACCGTGCAGGGACGGCTCCAGTGGATCATCACGCGCGGCGGCGACGGCCTGTGGCGGCTCCGCGAATGGACCGACCAGGAACTCGGCGCGAACCCCTCGTGGAGCGACCTCAAGGCGGCGTTCCTCCAGTGAGCCGCCGCGTTCGTATCTTGCCCCGCATCCCCCTTCCGGGAAACGCCTCGCCTTCCGCGCGACACCCATCCATAAAAACACCGCTCCCCCGAAGCATGAACGGCGCACGCGCATGGACGACCGGCCTCGCGCTCCTCCTCCTCGGAGGCGGCCTCGCCGCGTGCAACCCCTTCGCCCCCGCCCTCGAAGAAGGCAACCCCTTCGGCGACCTCCTCGGCGACCCGAAGACCGTCGAGGGCTTCTTCACCAACTTCCGCAACGCCTACGAACTGCGCGACCTCTCGCTCTACGAACCCCTCCTCGACTCCGCCTTCGTCTTCATCTGGCACGACTTCGACGCCCAGGTCGACCGCGAGTGGGGCTTCGCGCAGGACCTCGAGTCGACGCGGCGGCTCTTTCAGAACGCCGCCCTCATCCGCCTCCAGTGGAACCAGATCATCTCCCGCGACGACCTCGAACCCGACCGGCAGGTGCGCGTCATCCGCTCGTTCAACCTGACCATCACCCTCGAAGCCGGCGACGTCTTCCGGGGCGACGGCAACGTCAACTTCCTCCTCGTCCGTCCCGACACCTCCGCCGCGTGGAAACTCCGTCGCTGGCGCGACGAGAGCGAGTTCTGACGCGGCGCGAACGTGTTTTGAATTTCCCGCGGTTTTCTTTGTTTTCTCCCCGTTCTTCGGTAAGATCAACCCCGCCGAAAAGCACGCACGAAGCCCAATCTTCCCAGCCGAAAACACCTCATGGAAAAAGCCCTCGCCTACGCCGAAGCGCATTTTGAAGACTTCGTCGAAGAACTCAAGGAACTGCTTCGCATCCCCTCGATCAGCACCGATCCCGCCCACGCCGAAGACGTCCGGCGCGCCGCCGAACGGCTCGCCGATCATTTCAAGAAGATCGGCGTCACGAACGCTGAGGTCATCCCCACCGAAGGGCATCCCATCGTCTACGCCGAGCGCCTCGTCGACCCCGAGCTCCCGACCGTGCTCGTCTACGGCCACTACGACGTGCAGCCGCCCGACCCGCTCGAGCTGTGGGACTCGCCGCCGTTCGAGCCGGTGGTCAAAGACGGCGTTCTCTACGGGCGCGGCACGTGCGACGACAAGGGACAGATGTTCATGCATCTGAAGGCCGCCGAAGCCTACCTCGCCGCCGAAGGAGAACTTCCGATCAACGTCAAATACGTGATCGAGGGCGAGGAGGAGAACGGTTCGAAGCACCTGCCCGGCTTCATCGAAGCGAATCGGGACCGGCTCCGCGCCGACGTCGTGCTCATCTCCGACACCGACATGTTCGCCGACGGCGTGCCGTCGATCACGTACGGCCTGCGCGGGCTCGCGTACGTGGAAGTGACGCTCACCGGCCCCGACCGCGACCTCCACTCGGGCATGTACGGCGGCGCCATCGAGAACCCGATCAACGCGCTGTGCCGCCTCATCGGCAACCTCCACGACGACGATCACCGCGTCACCATCCCCGGCTTTTACGACAACGTGGCGCCGCTCACCGAGGAAGAGCGCGAGACCTTCCGCGCGCTTCCGTTCGACGAGAAGGCCTGGGCCGCCGAGGTGGGCGTGACGGTGACGAAGACCGAGGCCGGCTATACGGTGCTCGAAGCCGTCTCCGCCCGTCCGACGCTCGACGCGAACGGCATCTGGGGCGGCTACACCGGCAAGGGCGCGAAGACGGTGCTCCCCTCGAAAGCCTCCGCGAAGATCTCCATGCGCCTCGTCCCCGACCAGACGCCCGAGGAGATCACCGAAAAGATCCGGGCGTATTTCGAGCTCCACACGCCCCCGACGATGAAGCTCACCTTCACGGATCTGCATGGCGGCCACGGCATCCTCATCGACACGCACAGCCCGGCGATGGAAGCGGCCGCGAAGGCCCTCGAAGGCGTCTATGGTCGCAAGCCGTTCTTCATCCGCAGCGGCGGCTCGATCCCCGTCGTGGCCGACTTCAAAAACATCCTCGGCCTCGACAGCGTGCTGATGGGCTTCGGCCTCGACTCCGACGCCATCCACTCGCCCAACGAGCACTTCGGGCTCAACCGCTTCCGCGAAGGCATTGCCTCGATCATTCGCTTTCTGGAGATCTACCGCGAGACGGTCCACACCTCTTCCGAGGCGGCGGCGTGAGCGATGCGACGAACCTGAGGAGGCAGGCCGTCCTTCTCACCGGGGCCAGTCGCGGGCTCGGGCGGCACACGGCGCTCCGGCTCGCCCGCGCGGGGATGCGCGTGGCCCTCTGCGCCCGCGACCGCTCCGCGCTCGAAGGAGTCGCGCATGAGGTGGAGGCCCTCGGCGGCGAGGCCCTCGTGTGCCCGCTCGACCTCCGCGACGCCGCACAGATCGACGCCGCCGTAACCCGCACGCTCGACGCCTTCGGCCGCATCGACGTGCTCATCAACAACGCCGGGCTGGGCTGGTACAAGCCGTTCACGGAATGGACCCGCGAGGAGATCGACACGGTCCTGTCGGTCAACCTCGCCGGCCTCATCCACCTGACGCACGCCGTGCTCCCGCACATGCTCGAACGCGGGAGCGGATACCTCGTCAACGTCGCCTCCGACATCGGGCGGCGGGTGATCCCGAACATGGCGGCGTACGTGGCGGCCAAGCACGGCGTGGTGGGCTTCTCCGGCGCGCTCCTCCGCGAGGTCAAGGATCGGGGCATCCGCGTGTCCGTGCTCCTGCCCGGCATCATCGACACGTATTTCGGCGGCGGAGAAGAGGGGTCGCGCGACCCGTCGTGGTCCCTGCATCCGGCCGACGTGGCGGCGGTCATCGAGACCCTGCTCCGCCAACCGCCCGGCCTCGTCCTCGACGAGGTGACGCTTCATCCGCTCGGGCAGGAGTTCTGACCGCGAACCGGCGTCCGGTTAAAAACGTAGGAAGCCGTTGACAAAGCGC
The DNA here is from genome assembly GCA_026984335.1 of Rhodothermales bacterium. Classification (GTDB taxonomy): domain Bacteria; phylum Bacteroidota; class Rhodothermia; order Rhodothermales; family ISCAR-4553; genus JALSSK01. Next base: position 265 of record JALSSK010000035.1, on the reverse strand, counting down.
ATCGCACGGCCTAAAATCCGAAAGCTTCCCCGGCCCGGGTGGCGGAATCGGTAGACGCGCCGGACTCAAAATCCGGTTCCCGTTGAGGGAGTGTGGGTTCGAGTCCCACCCCGGGTACAGCATCCCTCCCCCTAAAGCGCCGGCTCCCAACGAGTTGGCGCTTTTGTCTTTGGCGCCGTACGGGCATGGCGCTGCCCACCAGGGCATTTCCCGGGGGCGACACCCCGCACGCCGAGGCTGAAATTCATGAGGGGTTGTTTCCCAG
>JALSSK010000034.1 GCA_026984335.1 Rhodothermales bacterium | reverse complement strand
GCGGGCCGGACGCTTCGAGACGCTGCCGACGGAAGAACAACGGAAGATGCTCATGGAGCACGGCGGCATCGGTCACGCCTTCGGACGCGCCGACTACGCTCACGACATTCGCCTCGCGTGCCACGGCCTCGGGAAGGCGGACAATGATTTCATCGTCGGGCTCGTGGGCAAAGAGCTCCACCCACTCTCGACGCTCATTCAGCGCATGCGAAAAACGCGGCAGACGTCCGAGTTCCTCGAAAGCCTCGGCCCCTTCTTCACCGGCAAAGCCGTCTGGCATGCTCATCCTTCCGAGTGACCCTTTCCCCCCATGATCTCATCCGCCGCACCCCGCCCTCCGCGTTTCCTCCGCGCCTGTCGCCGCGAGCCCGTCGATGCCACACCGATATGGCTGATGCGGCAGGCCGGGCGCTACATGCCCGAATACCGCGCGCTCCGGCAAAACTATTCGATGCTCGACGCCATCCGCACGCCCGAGCTTGCCGCCGAGATCACCCTTCAGCCCATCGAGGCTTTCGACCTCGACGCGGCGATCATCTTTTCCGACATCCTCCCGCCGCTCATCGGCATGGGGCTCCCCCTCGCATTCGTGAAGGGCGTCGGGCCCCGGATCGAGCGGCCGCTCCGGACCACGCGCGACATCGACCTTCTGGCGACGCCGCCCGCGGAGACCATCATGCCGGGCACGCTCGAAGCGATCCGGCTCGTGAAGGCGACCCTCGAGCCGCGCGGCATCCCGCTCATCGGCTTCGCGGGCGCGCCCTTCACCCTGGCCAGCTATGCCATCGAAGGCGGCGGCTCGAAGACGTACGCCCGCGCGAAAACGCTCATGTACACGGAACCGGCTGCCTGGAAACGGCTCATGACCAGGCTCGTCACGGTCATCGGGGATTTTCTCGCCCGACAGGCCGAAGCCGGCGCCGACGTCCTCCAGGTTTTCGACTCATGGGCCGGCGCCCTCGGACGCGGCGACTATGAGCGGTACGTCCGGCCCTTCAACCGGATGCTCTTCGATCGCCTCCGGCGCGTGGGCAAGCCGGTGATCCATTTCAGCACGGGCACGAGCGCCTACCTCGACGCCGTGGCCGCATCCGGCGGCGACGTCGTCGGGGTGGACTGGCGGCTCCCGCTCGACGAGGCTTGGGCGAAGATCGGCCCGGACCGCGCCGTCATGGGCAACCTCGACCCCGTCGCGCTCCTGGGCCCGTGGCGCGAACTCAAGGCCCACACCGACGACGTCCTCGACCGCGCCGCCGGGCGCCCGGGCCACGTCTTCAACCTCGGTCACGGCATCCTCCCCGAGACCCCCGTCGAGAACGTCCGTCGCCTCGTCGATTACGTACACGAGCGCACTTCGGTGAAATCCCTCTCGGAAGTATGACCATGAACTCATCTCCCTCGGAAAAGCCCTGTGCGCCCATCGGGGTGCTCATCATGGCCTACGGCGGGCCGAGCGCCCTCGAAGAGCTCCCCGGCTACCTCGCCGACATCCGGGCCGGTCGCCCGACGACGCCCGAGGTGCTCGAAGAGATCACCGATCATTACCGGCTGATCGGCGGACGCTCTCCGCTGCCCGAGATCACGCGGCGGCAGGCGGACGCCGTCATGGCGCAATTGAACCCGCCGGGCGAGCCGCCGCGCTTCAGGGGCTACGTCGGCATGCGCCACTGGTCGCCGTGGATCGAGGAGACGGTGGGGCAGATGATCGAGGACGGCATCACGCGCGCCGTGAGCCTGGTCCTGGCGCCGCATTTCAGCCGCCTGAGCATCGAGAAATACCACGCAAAGATCTCGGAAGGGCTGGCGATGTATCGCGGCGCCATCGACTTTGCCCACGTCGAGAGCTATCACGACGCGCCCGGGCTCATCGAACCTCTGGCCGAACGGGTGCGGGCGGGCGTGCGCCGGTGGCCCGACGACGAACGGGACGCCGTCCACGTGCTCTTCAGCGCGCACAGCTTGCCCGTGCGCATCCTGAAGACGGGCGACCCCTACGACGCACAACTTCGCGAGACGGCCCGCCTCGTGGCCGAACGCGCGGGGCTCGGTGAGGGACAATGGTCGTGGTGCTATCAGTCCGCCGGGCGGAGTCCGGAGCCCTGGCTCGGCCCTCCGATGGCCGAGCGCCTCGCCGCCCTGGCCGACGCCGGGGTGCGAAACGTGGTGAGCGTGCCGGTGGGCTTCGTGAGCGATCACGTGGAGATCCTCTTCGACATCGACATCGAAGCGCAGGCGTTGGCGCGGACGCTCGGCCTTCGCCTCGAACGCCCCCCGGCGCTCAACGACGACCCGGTCTTCATCCGGCAGCTCGCGGCCCTCATCCGGGACCAGGCCGCCGGGGCCGGCTGGCTTCCCCGCACGGCGCCCGCATCGCTCTGACCCGTGCTCCCCTCCCCACCCACCCGGAAGTCTCTTTTTATCGACATGAGCACCCTCGCACGCGCCCCCGAGTCTCCCCCGAGCATCGTCGTCATCGGCGGCGGCATCACCGGGCTGACGGCGGCTTACCGACTGCAGTCGCTGGCCCGAGAACATGCGTTCCCGCTCGCCGTCCGTCTCCTCGAAAGCTCAGACCGTCTGGGCGGAAAGATCCGCACCGCCCGCGTCGATGCGTTCACCGTCGAGGAGGGACCGGACATCTTTCTGGCCCGGAAGCCCGCGGGGGTGAACCTCTGCCGTGAGCTCGGGCTGGAAGGGCGTCTTCGCCCGACGAACCCCGACCATCGCGGGAGCCTCATCCTCCGCGACGGCGAACTCTTCCCGTTGCCCGAGGGCCTGAGCGCCATGATCCCGACGCGCCTCAAGCCGTTCCTCCGGAGCCCGCTCCTCTCCCCGTGGGGCAAGATCCGTATGGGTGCGGACTGGCTCCTCCCCGCCCGTTCCGGCGAAGCGGACGAATCCGTCGCATCGTTCTTCTCCCGTCGTCTCGGGCGCGAGTTGTATGAAAAGATCGTCGATCCGCTGCTCGGGGGCCTCTATGGCGGGAGCGGCGACGTGCTGAGCCTGAAAGCCACCTTTCCCCACCTTCGCGCCCTCGAACGCGAGCACGGCAGCCTGCTCCGGGGACTTCTCGCCCGCCGGGGAGCGACCCGCCAGAGCGGCGGCGCCTTCGTCACGCTCGAAGGCGGCATGGAGGAACTCACGGCCACGCTCGAACGAACGCTCACCGGTGTGCGCGTGACCACCGGCGCGCCCGTCCGAAGCCTTTCGCCCCGAGCCTCCGGCTTCTCCGTCGTCACGGACCACGACCGGTACGAAGCCGACGCCGTGCTCCTCGCCACGCCCGCGTACGTCTCCGGCGCGCTCGTCGCCCCGTTCGACGATGCGCTGGCCCGGGATCTCGGCTCCATCCGGTACGGTTCCACGGTCACGCTCTCGCTCGCCTACCGCCTCCGCGACGTGCCGCGACCGCTCGACGCCTACGGCTACATCATCCCGCGTTCCGAAGGACGGCCCGTGCTCGCCTGCACGTGGTCCTCCACGAAAATTCCGGGACGCGCGCCCGAGGGCATGGCGCTCCTCCGCGTCTTCCTCGGACGCTCCGACGACTACGAGACCGCCGGTCGCCCCGACCACGCGCTGCTCGCCCTCGCCCGGGAGGAACTCCGCGCCACGCTCGGCATCACCGCCGAGCCGCTCTTTCACCACCTCCGCCGATGGGAGCGCGCGATGCCCCTGTACACCCTCGGTCATCCCGAGCGTCTCGCCCGCATCGCCGGACGACTCTCCGCGCATCCCGGGCTCTTCCTCGCCGGAGCCGCCTTCCACGGCGTCGGCATCCCCGACTGCATCCGCGACGGGGAGACGAAAGCGGGGGGCGCTTTCGCCTTCGTCCGCGCGCTCGCCGCTTCCACGCACGCCTCCTGACCCACATGCTCATGCTCGAAATCCCCCGTTCCAAAGCATTGTTTCGCGAGGCCCTCGAACGGCTCCCCGGCGGCGTCGACTCCCCGGCGCGCGCCTTCAAGGCCGTGGGCGGGCAGCCGCTCTTCATCGAACGCGGAGCGGGCGCTTATCTGTTCGACGTGGATGGGCATCGGTACATCGACTATGTGCTCTCCTTCGGCCCGCTCATCCTCGGACACGCGCCGGGGGTCGTCGTCGACGCCGTCATCGACACGGCCCGGCGCGGCACGAGCTTCGGCGCGCCGAGCCCGCTCGAAGTCGAACTCGCCCGCCTCGTGACGGAAGCCGTCCCCTCGATGGAGATGGTGCGCTTCGTCAATTCCGGCACCGAGGCCACGATGAGCGCGCTCCGGCTCGCCCGCGCCTTCACCGGAAGGGACAAAATCGTCAAGTTCAGCGGAAACTATCACGGGCACGCGGACATGCTTCTGGTGCAGGCCGGCTCCGGCGTCGCCACCCTCGGCCTTCCCGACTCGCCCGGCGTGCCGCAGGCCGCCGTCGCCGACACCCTCACGGCGCCGTACAACGACCTCGACGCCGTGGCGAAGCTCTTCGAACGTCATCCCCGAGACATTGCCGCCGTCATCGTCGAGCCCGTGGCGGGCAACATGGGCGTGGTGCCTCCCGCCGCCGGTTATCTCGAAGGCCTTCGCAAGCTTACCGGGCGCCACGGCGCGCTCCTGATCTTTGACGAAGTGATGACCGGCTTCCGGGTGCATCCCGGAGGCGCGCAGGCGCTCTTCGGCGTCACGCCGGACCTGACGACGCTCGGCAAAGTGATCGGAGGAGGGCTGCCCGTAGGCGCCTACGGCGGGCGGCGTGAGATCATGGCGCGCGTGGCCCCGGCCGGGCCGGTGTATCAGGCGGGAACGCTTTCGGGCAACCCGCTCGCCATGGCGGCGGGCATCGCCACGCTCCGGGCGCTCCGGGAGCCGGGCCTCTGGCGCGCGCTCGAAGCCCGCACCGCCGCCCTCGTCGAAGGCCTCGGCGACGCCGCCCGCGCCGCCGGCATCCCCATCCGGCAGGCCTGTCTCGGCTCCATGTTCGGCCTGTTCTTCACCGACCGGCCCGTGTACGACTGGGACAGCGTGGCGAAGACGGACACGAAGCGGTTCACCCGGTTCTTTCACGTGATGCTCGAAAACGGCGTCTATCTTCCCCCGTCGCCGTTCGAAGCCTGCTTTCTCTCCACCGCGCACGGAGACGACGAGATAGCCGCGACCCTCGCAGCGGCGGAACGCGCCTTCGCGGCGCTCGCCCGAGCCTGAAACGCTCGATCAGGCTTCCCCGCTGGGCCCGCCGAAGTGGATCTGCGGGATGGGCGCGCTGAACTCGCGGATCTCGCCGTGCGAACGCTCGTACCGCTCGATGTTCTCGGCAAGCGCGTGGAGGAGCCGCTTCGCGTGATGCGGCGTGACGATGATCCGGCTCTTCACCCGCGCCTTCGGCACCCCCGGC
>JALSSK010000033.1 GCA_026984335.1 Rhodothermales bacterium | reverse complement strand
CCGCGCGTCCGTCGGGACCCGTCGCCGTCCATACGTATTCGGGCCGGACGCCGGGGAAAGGCCGTCCGAGGGTGTCGGTGACGTTCGCGGAGGTCCACGCAAAACGGGATTCGTCGAGACGTCGGAAAAAGTCGGACGCCTTGAGGTCGAACTCGTGGTTGCCGAAGGTGGCGAGGTCGAGGCCGAGCGTGTTGAGCACGGCCACCATCTGCCGCCCTGCCAGGCGTTCGCCGTCCACCTTCGCCGTGCCCATGGCCGAGGGGCTGAAGAAGTCGCCCGCGAGGACGGTGAGCGTGTTCGGGTTCTTTTCGAGGAGCCGCTTCCGGATCGTCGCCACGCGGGCGAGTCCGCCCCGCCGCCCCGCCTCGATCGGCGTGATCTCGTACACGTCGTTCATCTGAAGGATGGTAGCCGTGACGACCGGCTCCGGCGCGGCCTCCGCTCCCGGCGCGAGGGCCTGCTTCGCCCCGCCGCATCCGGCGAGGAGGAGAAGCGTGAGCATGAGCGGGAAGAGGCGGGACGGAAGGGTCATCGATCGAAGCATGGCATGTTCCGAAGCGGGGTTCTTCTTCAAGGACGAGAAGGCGGAAGATACGTATTCACCACGACGGGAGCCGGGGCGGGCGGTCGAAACGGACGTCCTTGTTTGAAATTTACCGGAGGTCACTCGCGCTCGAAGAGGCCGACGGTGAAGAAGAAGCCGGGGCGGCCGATGGGGTGCGAGAGGTCGAGGCGAAGGGGCAGGCGGAAGAGGTTGGTCAGCGAGAGCCCGAGTTCGTGTTGGAGACGGTCCTCATAGGAGGGCTCGAACGGCAGGCGGAGCAGACGGTCCGCCCCGATCCAGGTGCGCCCGTGCGCTCCGAAGACGGCGAGGCCGAGGCCGCGCTCCGCAAGCCCCTGCATCCCGAGGATCTCGAACGGGGCCGAGGCGAAGTCGTGCTCCCAGAAAACGCCCGCATACGAGGTTCCCTCATACGGACGATCCCGGCGCGTGCGAAAGGCTCCGAACCCGGCATACGGACCGATGGCGGCGTCGAGCGCGCCGTATCTCTGAAGCGGCAGATCGCCCCGGGAGGCGCCCGCGACGACCCGGACCCGGAGCGCGTTCGGCCACGCTCGCCTGCGCAAAAACGTCAAAAAACGCACGTCGAGCATCGTTCGGATCGTCGTGAAGTGGAAGTCCGCACCCGGGAACCCGGCGGGAGCATGCTCCACTTCGACGGAGAAAGCCGGGAGCACGGGCGCGAGCGGCCCGCCCCGTTTTTCGCCGACGGCGAGGCGGAGAGCAAGCGACCGGAGCGCCCCTTCGTCGATCGCCGGATTGTCCCGTTGCCCGTCTCCGAAGAGCCAGCCTTTCCAGTCCGTGCTCCGGCTCACCGAGCGGTGCTCCTCCACGTTCACGCCCGCCGAGAGGGTCGTTCTCAGCCGATCGAGATGCACGCCGACGCGTGCGAAGAGGCGGTCGCGCCGGTAATAATCGAAATAGTCGTCGAAGCCGGTGTACGTCGCCAGGCCCGCCCCGGCGCGGGTATGGACGAGCGAGGGGAAGCGCGTCGCCGTCCCGCTCGATGCGCCCGCCTCGAAGAAGCCCCGGCGCGGGAGCGCCGAGGAGGGGTCCCGGCGGCCCCACTCCTGCCGGAGCGCGACCTCTGCGGCGACCCTTTTCCGGTCGAAGTCATACGCGAGCCCGCTCGTCAGGCGGCGTGAGGGGCCGAGACGCCACACCGGCTTGAGGCCCACGTGCCATCCGTCGACGCGGTTGTACCATACCCATGCGTTCGCCAGCGTTTCTTCGACGAGGCTTCGGCGTCGAGACGACGCCTCACGCCCCGGCTCCGGCTCCACCACGTCGAGCGCCAGATACCCTCGAAGCATCCCCGAGGGACGAAAAGCGCGGCTGAGCGACATGCGCCGGTCGAGCCGGACGACGCCCTCGATCTCGCGGGGCGTCAGGGGGATGAGGCCGGGGTTCCACCGGAACAGGTAATCCTGCCGGTCCGCCAGGGGATGGACGTAGAGGCGACGCGATCCCTCGAAGAGCGAGTCCGGCGTCGGGACGTTGACGGCGTGCAGCGTGAGGCGCGAGACCTGTTCGAAGTGCGCGCGGGGATAGCTCACGCCCGCCCGCCCGAAGCGCACGTTGCCGCGCACCCGCAGGTCGAGCGGCAGCCGGTACCCGTCGAATTCGGCGAACTGTTGCTCGTAGTACACGTCCGCGTCGATGATCGGCGGAGGAAGGGGGAGGTTCGGATCGGGTCGCATCCCGACTTCGAGCACGGCGAAGACGGAGTCGAGCACCGCCAGGCGCCCGACGAAAGCGGGCTGAAGGGCTTTTCGGGGGGAGAAATAGATGTCGTAGATGACCAGGTCATCCTGCCTGCGCTTTCCCGCGAGCGTGAACGTGTACGCCTCGAGCGCGTCCGGGTGCGTGGGTCCGATGAGCCGTGCGCCGAGGACCTCGATGTCGTCGTCGTAAAAATTAGGCACGTGCGTCGGCGCGGCGAAGCGGAAGACGCCGCTCCCCTCCGGGCGGGTCCGTCGCGCGCGGACGACCTCGCGCGGCCCGCCCTCGGGTCGCCAGTACGCCGCATTGATGGTCTCCTTCATCTGCACGAGGTCGCGGTCGCGATAGAGCATGAAGCGCGTATAGACCTCGGCGTACGTCGAGGCGAGCGCGGCCCGCCACACCTTTTTTTCGGCGATCACCTTCCGCATGATGCCCACGGCCGGATCCTCGCCGGAGACGACCACCTCTTCGAGCGCGTACGACACGGGCTTCATCGCCACATCGAGCCGCTCCGGCGTGTCCGCATCCACCGGCACGCGCCGCGTCTCATACCCGATGTGCCGCACGACGAGCGCGCCGGGGAGCGCCGGCACGAAAAGCTCGAAGCGCCCCTCGGCGTTCGTGATCGTGCCCCGCGTCGTGCCCGCGACCTGTATCGTCGCCGCCGCGAGCGTCGCACCCGTCTCGGCATCCGTGACGACGCCCCGCACCCACTTCTGCGCGAGCGCGCCGGGGACGCTTCCCACACACAACAGGAGGAGGAGGACCGGGATACTGCGAGGCATGGCGCGTACGGGATGGGACGGATTCTTTCTATGGGACGAAGCCCCTCGGGTTCGGCGCTTCCCTCTTTTCTTCGAAGATTATTGTCTATTTTCCCGCGTCCCCGCCCACCTTCTCGCCCGACGCCATGCCTTTCACGACGCTCATCGACCCGAAAGACCTCCTGCTCCGCCTCGACGCGCCCGACTGGGTCGTGGTCGACTGCCGGTTCTCGCTCGCCGACACGCAGGCGGGGCGGCGCGCGTACCGGGCGGCGCACATCCCCGGCGCGGTCTATGCCCACCTCGATGAAGACCTCTCCGGCGCGATCATGCCGGGACGGACGGGCCGCCACCCTCTCCCCGACGTCGAAGCGTTCGCACGCACCCTCGGCGCGTGGGGCATCGACGCGCGCGTGCAGGTCGTCGCCTACGACGACATGGGCGGCGGCATCGCGGGTCGCCTGTGGGCGATGCTCCACTGGCTCGGCCATAGGGCCGCGGCCGTCCTCGACGGCGGGTGGCCCGCCTGGCAAGGCGCGGGCCTTCCGAAGCGAACGGGACAGGAGCACCGCCCTGCGCGCCGGTTCATCCCTCGTCCCGATCCCGACCTTCATGCCGACGCCGAGGCCGTGGCGCGGGCCGTCCGCGATCCCGCCGCCCGGGTCCTCGACGCGCGCGCCGCCGAGCGTTTTCGCGGGGAGACCGAGCCGTACGACCCCGTGGCGGGCCACATCCCGGGCGCCGTCTCCGCGCCGTGGACGGACAACCTCGACGCCGAGGGCCGGTTTCTCCCGCCCGAGGTCCTCCGCGCCCGCTTCTCTACGCTCCTCGACGACACGCCGCCCGAACGCGTGATCTGCTATTGCGGCTCCGGCGTCACGGCCAACCACAACCGCCTCGCGATGGCGCACGCGGGACTGGGGCTGCCCCGCCTCTACCCCGGCTCGTGGAGCGAATGGATCACCGACCCCGCCCGCCCGGTGGCCGTCGGACCGTGATCCCGTCAAAAAACCCGCGCCACGCCGACGCCGACCGTGAAGCCGGAGGCATCGAGCCGCCGGGTGAAGTCGATGCGAAAGAGCCCGAAGATGCCGCTCACGGAGGCGCCGAGTTCGTGGTGGAAGCCCTCGGGCACACGCGGCGTGAACGACAGGGCCGCCCGCTTCTGTCCGGAGAGCCACGTCCGCCCGTGCGCGCCGTAGAGGATCACGCTCCATCCCCTGCGCGCCAGGCCCCGCAGCCCGAGGAGCTCGAACGGGACCGTGCGGAAATTGTGCTCCCAGAACAGGGCGAAGGCATCCGCCCCTTCATACGGTCGATGTTTCAAGGTGCGCAGGGCGCCGTACGTCTTCCACAGGCCTCCCCCCGCGTCGATGATGGAAAAACGCTGCGGCGGCACGTCGCCCGAGGTGATCGCGGCCACGACGCGGACGTCGAGCGCGTTCGGGAGCAGACGGCGTCGGAAAAACGTCTCGAAACGCCAGTCGAGCAGGACGTGCACGCGCGTGAAGTCGAAGTCGCCGCCGAAGGCGGGGGCGCTCCGTTCGACGTGGAGCACGAGGCGGCGTTGCCCCGTGATCGGGAGCGGCAGGTCCTCGTCGTGGATCGCGAGGCGAAGTTCGAGCGCGCGAAGCCGTCCCGGCACGATCGCGGGATTGGGGCGCAACGGCTCGCGCTCGCCGAGCAGGTCGAAGTCGGTCGTCTTATCGACGGAGAAATGGCGTTCGACGCGATACCGGACCTCGAAGCGCGTGTCCTGCCGGGGCAGCCCGTATCCGGCCCGGAAGACCAGCTTTTCGTTCCCGAAATAGTCGAAATAGTCCGGGTCGCCGAGCAGGACGCTCAGGCTGTTGAAGAACCTTCCCCGTACTTCGGAGCGATAGCGGAGGTCGATGCCGACCCGGTAGTTCACGCCGAGGACGCCGCGCCTGCGAGGGCCCCATCTGAGTTCGGCCCCGCCGCCGTACGTCCACCACTCCGGCCCCGTCTTGTACCCTCCGACGGCGCTCAGCCGGAGCCGCCGCCCCACCGGTACGGTCAGCCCGAGCGCCGCGTGCCCCCCGTCGACGCGGTCGTACCAGAGCTCGGGCGCGAGGTCGAGCTTGCCGAAACGACGTCCTACCGAAGCGCCCGCCGAGGCTTCGTCCGAATCCCCGGCCCGCGTCTTGACAAAGACCGAGAGCGGGCCGCGCGGTTCGTACGCTTTGTCGAGCGTCATTGTGCTGTCGATGCCCTCATAGGCCGACGCTTCGCGTGCGGAAAGCGGCACGGCCTTTCCCTCGCGGTCGAGGAGCGTATCCGCCGAAACCGCCATAGAATCGACGGCGAGATAGTCCTTTCGTTCGTACAAAGAATCCGGCAGGGAGACGTTGACCTCGTAGTTCGTCAGGCGGGAGACCTGCCGGAGGCGGATGACGGGAAAGGTGAGCAACCCCTGGAAATCGATCTCCAGTTCCGCCTCCGAACGAAAATCCACGGGGAGCCAGTGCGCTTTTCCGAAGTTTGAAAACTGCTGTCGAAACGTGACGTCATATCGTTTGACGGGAGGCGGAAAGAGGAACGCCTCGCCGGGCCGCAGTTCCACCGCGAGGAGCGCATAGGCTTCGTCGAGCACGGAGACGCGCCCCACGAAAGCGCTCGCGAGCTTGCTCTTCGGCGTCACGGCGATGTCGTAGACGGTTTGCCCGTCGAGGCTTCGCGTGCCTTCGAGCGTGAAGCGATAGTGTTTGAGCGCATCCGGGTGCGTCACGCCGATCATGTCATAGCCGGCGATCTCGATCTCGTCGTCGTACAGGTTCTTGACAAAGAGAGCCGCCGGGAGAAACGCTTCGAAGTCGAGGTTCGACGTTTTTCGGCGGGAGAGCACCACCTCTCGCCCGCCCTCTTCCCGATCCCAGAAGGTCTTCGTCAGGCTCTCGATGATCGACACGATGCCGGTGTCGTTTTCGAGGGTGAACCGGGTGTAGGCTTCGGCTTCGTACGTCCGAAGCGTGGCGCGCCACTGCCGTTTGCGCGCGATGACCTTGCGCATGATGTCCATCGCCGGGTCTTCGCCCGTGACCACCACTTCGTCGAGCGTGTACGTCGTGGGCTTCAAGCGCACCTCGATGCGGTCGGGGGTGCGGGCGTCCACCGGGATGCGCGCCGTCTCGTATCCGATGAACCGCACGATGAGGACGGCGGGGAGCGCGTCCAGGAAGAGTTCGAAGGCGCCGTCGTCGTTCGTGATCGTGCCCCGGTACGTGCCTTCGATCTGAAGATTAGCCGCCGGGAGCGGCTCGCCCGTTTCGGCATCTGCGACCACGCCGCGCACCAGCTTTTGCCCGGATGCCGGAGCGCCGGCGAAGAGGAAGAGGGTCAGGATCAGGAGCCGACGTCCCATACGCCTGCCGGTAGGTGCGTGAAAGAAGGCCTGTGGAGATGGTTTCGGGACGCGCGCATCCGGAGAAAAGTAACAGGCCGGGAGCGGGGACGACGGTGCTCAGCGGAGGTAAAAACGGGGCGGGTCGTCCGCGACGAGCGCGCACACTTCGAGATACGGCATGATGGGCGAAGCTTTCACCTTGGTCATGAGCACCTCTTCGACCTGAAAAAGCCCTGTCTTGTTGTCCATCGAGATGGCGATGCGCACGGGCTTCGTGTCGCCGTGGGAGAGCTCGACGCGCCGGATGGCGCTTGCCGAATACCGGTGGATGTCGCCCACGACGGGGTCGCGCTCCATGTTTTGCGGGATGCGCGAGCGCCCGCGCGCCATGTCCGTGCCGTCGGCCACGAGGACCGCGCCCGCCTCGACGGAATGGATGCGGGAATGCGCCATGTGCCCGACGATGACTTCATGCGCCAGGCCGCGAAGCACCACCGGCATGGGGTCGCCCTCGGGATAGAGGGCGCGCAGATACCGCAGGATGATGGCGTCTCCGAGGTTGATCGAATGCCACTCGTGGGCCTCCCGCGTGACGCCCATGCCGACGTCGTGCAAAAAGCAGCCAATGGCCACGCCCACCTGTGCATCCTCGAACGTGCCCACCTCTTCCCGCTCGAGGGAAGTGCGGATGCCGCTCTCGTGAAGCAGGCGGAGGATCTTGAGCGCGTTGTACGTGGTGATCCGGGCATGCACGGGACCGTGATCGTTGTACCCGAGCCGTCGCACCGAGACGGCGTTCGCATAGCTGTGATAATGATGAATCTCCGGATCGACCAGCAGCCCTTTGAGCAGGGTGTGCACCTTGCCCGTCGTTCGGTCGAGCAGCGCCCGGTTCAGCTCCTCCTCCTTCGGGCTCGCCTCGGTCCATACCGGATACCGCCGCGCTTCGACGTTCGTGTCGGCTTCCATGCGTACGTCCTTCCTCCTGTTCATGCGCGTTCAAATTTTGTTATCCTGATCGTCGCCCCGTCCCTGTCCAATCCTTCCGTGCCGGGAAAGTTCGGATCGTAACAAAGGATAACGAGGACCGGTTACGGAAGGATTAATTCCGGGGGGGTCCTCCCTCGTCGAGCGTGTCCGGTGGTGCGGGCGGCGAGGCGGGGGGATCGGGGGGCAGGATCGGCGCGGATTCGAGGAGAAGGGCGCGTTGCAGCGCGCTCCGGGCGCGCCGGAGCAAGGCGATACGGTCGGCGATGCCGTTCAGCCCCCCGTTGATCCGTCGCGTGACGCGGTAGACGTCGTTCAGGTCGGCGAGGGCATTGAGGTTGCGTTTGCGCCAGAACCATCCCGCCACGTCGGCGGCGGCGGGCAGGGCGGCCACCGCATCCGGGTCGCCCACGTAGTCGAGGCCCGTGTCGTTGCCGTAGGCTTCGTAGTTGGCGCGTCCGGTGAGTTGAATCAAGCCGCGCCCGCGGAACCGGAAGCCGTCGCCGGGGCGGGTGTTGCCGAGGTCGGCGCGGCCCTCATAGCGCTCCTGCGCGGGCGTCGGCCCCCAGAGCTCTTCGAGGAACCGAAGCCGGCCGGACTCGTGGAGGACCTGCGCCAGAAAGTGCGCCTGTCGCCGGAAGGTATCGACGGCATACCGGCGCATGGTCTCATTGAGCGGCTCGACGAACGGCGCGGCCCGCGCGCGCGGCTCCGGAGCGATGATCTCGGCGAGGGTGTCGGCGGTGAGGGTGATCATGGCGTTGTTCCTCGTTGGTGGGAAGAACGGCCCCGCACGTCGCGCCTTTCGGCTCCTCCTCACGATCCCGTATCGAGGCCGGGAAGATCGGGCGGGCGCTCCCCCTGCACCCATTCGAGCCGCCCGTCGGCATACGCTTCCCGTTTCCATATCGGCGCCTGCCGTTTGAGCCGGTCGATCAGGAAGCGGCAGGCTTCGAAGGCTTCGGCGCGATGCGGCGCGGCCACACCGATGAGGACGCTCGCCTCCGCCGGCGGCACCGTCCCCAGGCGATGCCGGATACAGGCCCGCACGAGCGGCCACCGCGCCATCGCCTCCTCGGCGAGGCGGCGCATCTCTTTCACCGCCATGGGCGCATAGCATTCATACGACAGCTCCAGGGTCTCGGCGTCCCCCGTCCACCGGCGCGTGGTCCCGATGAAGAGGTCGAGGCCGCCCGCGCGCGGGTCGGCGAGGAACGCGGCGGCCTCCGCCACATCGATCGGCTCATGCACGAGCCGGATCGAGAGCCGCCCCGTCTCCACACGCGCGTCGTCGGTCGTCCTCGGTCGGGTCATCGTCTAACCTCCGCTCACGGGCGTGATGAGGGCCACTTCGTCGCCCTCGGCGAGGGCCGTCGTCTCCGGCGCATACGTCTGGTTCACCGCCAGGCGCACCACGGGACGAAACGCACGGAGCGCCGGGTGGTCGCGCTCCAGCCGGTCGAGCAGATCCGCACCCGTCGCCGGGGCGTCGAGCGCGACGGTCAGCGCGTCGCACCCCATCTTCTCGCGGAGGATGCTGAAAACGAGCACCCGGACGCGAAGGGCTCCGTTCGTGGTCTCATCGTTCATCTCTACAGCTCCGAGAGGACCTTCTTCACGGCGTCGAAGTCGGGGAGTTCGCCCGCATTCTCGAGCACCTCGGCATACCGCACCACGCCGTCCCGGTCGATCACGAAGGCCGCGCGTTTAGCGATGCGGTCGAGCTTCATGGGGGTGAAGTCATGATCGTACTTCGCGCCGTACGCTGCGCACACCTCGGCGTCGTGATCGCTCAAGAGTGGAAAGCGAAAGCCGTGAACCTTCCTGAACTCGGCCAGCGCGAACGGTGAATCGGTCGAGATGCCGACCACCTGCGTATCGCTCCCATAAGCGTCGAGGTCGTTGTTCACCGTGTTCAGTTCCGTCGTGCACACGCTCGTGAAGGCGCCCGGGAAAAAGAGGAGCACGACGTTTTTCTCCCCTCGAAGATCGCTCAGCGTGAAGGGCTTCTTCTCGTCGTCGTAAAGGGTAAAGTCGGGGGCCGGTTGTCCGATGGCAAGGCTCATGGCGATCTCAAAAGTTTACGGTGGAAAATGCGTTCGGCGGCGGCGGGAAAATCATCGCGCGCAACATGCCTTGAAGCGTCCCTTTCGCCGGAGGGTTCCGGGGCTTCCGTGAGGGAGGCGTGAAGCATCCGGCGCCTCCGGCGTCACCGGAAGCGGATGGCCTGGATCGGCTCGATGCGGGAGGCCACCCGCGCGGGGATGTACGCCGCCGCCGCACACAGCGCGAGCGCGAGGGCGCCCACCAACAGAAAGTCGAAGCCGTTGAGGGCGATGGGGGCGGTTTTCATGTAATAGGCCTCCTGCGGCAACGGAATGATGCCGTACCGCATCTGAAGCAGCGCCAGCCCGAGCGCCAGCCCTTCGCCTAGGATCAACCCGACGCCCCCGATCATCAGCCCGAGCCAGAGGAACATGCGCCGGAGCGCCGCCCCCGATGCGCCCAGGCTGATGAGCACGCCCACCTCGCGCGTCTTTTCGAGAATCAGCATGAGGAGCGTCGCCACGATGTTGAAGGCCGCCACGATAATGATGACGCCGATCACGAGCGGGATGATGCTTTCCTGAAGGTTGACCCACGCGAAATAGCTGTGGTACACCTCGTAGATCGTCCGCGCCATGATCGGATAGCCCCACCGCTCATTGATTCGTTCGGCGACGGCATCCACCTCCGAGAGGTCGCGCACGGTCAGGTCGAGGCGCGTGACTTCGTCCGGCGCGTAGTCGAAGAGGCGACGGGCCGTTTCGAGGTCGGTGAAGACGTAGAGTTCGTCGAAATTCGCGAAGGACGTCTCGTAGATGCCGCTCACGTAAAACTGTTTGACGTTCGGGAAACGCGACCGCGCGCCCCGGTCGCTCGCGTTGCGCATGGAAAAGGCCGTCACATGGTCTCCCACGGTGACGCCGAAGATTCTGGCGAGCTCTCGTCCGATGACGAGCCCGGGCCGTCGCTGCGCATCCGGCGCAAAGGAACCCTCTCCGGCGACGAGGTGCTCGGCGAGGTACGGCGGGAGGGCTTCCGCACCCCAGAGGCCCACTCCGTCGATGTTCGTCTCCGAGCGCCGCAACAGGGCGAACTCGAGCGCCACGGGCGCCGCATGCGTGACCTCGGGCATCTCGGCCATCGCCTCTCGCAGCGCCGTCGCCCCCCGGATCGGCGCGTCGGCGATGCTCTCCACCTGCACGTGCGCGCCGAAGCCGATGATTTTCTGCTCGATCTCCCGGCTGAACCCCCGCACGACCGACAGCGCCAGAAGCAGGGCCGCTACCCCGACGGCCACGCCGCCGACGGCTACGTACGTCACAAAGCGCAGAAACCGCCGCCCCTCCTCCCGGCCCTGCGCCCCCCGGAGATACCGGAGCGCGACGAATTGTTCGAAACGTGCAGCCACGTGGACATCCGTCTGATTCGATGGAAAAGGGAAGGACGAGCTTCCTCTCGCTTTGATCCGGCATCCCGCCGTTTCCCTCCGCTCGGCGGCCACGGCCCCCCCCCCGCGAAGCGGGGTCCTCAAAGGAAGCGGGGTCCTCGAAGGAAGGACCGAGCATCCGCCCCCCACACAAAAAACCCCGGCCGTGACCGACCGGGGCTCTCTGCCCGTACGTGTCTTACCGGTTCAGACCGCTGCGCCCGACCCGCTCTCGCCCGCATCGACGAAGTGGTACGGCGGCCACGGCCCGGTCAGTTCGAAACGCAAGCCCAGAGACATGCTCTCGGAAGCCAGCTCCTCGATCAACGCCTGAAACACCTCTTCCTTGTCCTGAGGCACGAGGTAGGCGGCATTCGAGATCAGCCTGCCCTTTTCGGAATTCTCCCCCCCCATGAGCGGTTTGAAAAGCCCGCTCTCGGCCACTTCGAGGAGCGACTCGTGGGTGCGCCGGATGGAGTGCTCGGTGATGAGCCGGATCAGTTCTTCCTCGTCGAGGCTCTCCATCTTCTCCATCTCGTCTTTGATGAAACGAGCGATCCCTTTCGAGATAACGTCGAGGGATTCCTCCACCTTCTGCTCTCCTTCCGAGATCCGCATGCGCAGCGTCTCCACGTCGCTGTACATCCTCAGGCCCCATTCCTGTTTGTTCTGCAGCCTGTCGAGGGCGTCGCTGAAGTACGCATATCGCTCGTCGACCATCGCCACGATCTCTTCCTCGGACGCATAGACGGCGCCGAAGCGGAGCGGTATCAGCGTGCTTCCCGTCCGAAACTGCTCCATGACCAGGGCATGCGCGCGGACGCGCTGCTGCACCCATTCGGGGTCTTTCATGTTCTCCGCGAGGACGTCCGGCCCGAACGCCTCTGCCGAGACGGGGCTGTAGATGATCTGAAGATCCCGGAACGGCAGCAGGGCCACCCCGTGCGCGGGATCGATCCCCGCCTCCGGCATGGCGTCGATGGCTTCGGCGTCGGAGGAAGACATGACGCCGTACACGTAAAAGACTTCCTCGGGGGCGGAAGAGGCTTCAACTTCCACGTCCGCCGCCGCGGATAACCCGACGGGCTCATCGTCCCGGAACGCCGCTCCGTCGCCGCCGACATATTCCTCCTCGGACCAGATGGCCGTCGTCGTCCATGCCTTCTCGTTTCCATCGGCCCGCGGCTCCTCGTCCCGGGCGGGGTCCCCTTCGATCTCCGGAGAAGCCGCCCCGTTTTCGCTCACCCCGGAGGCGAGCCGTTCTTCGGCCACGAGATCGATATAGGCTTCGTCCGCATCGGCAGTTTCCTCGACCGGCCCTTCCTCGACCGTATCTTCCGCGACCGTATCTTCGGGCGCGGGGGCTTCCATCGCTTCAGCGGGCGCCTCCTCCGAAGCGCCGGCCTCTGCCGGATCCTCCTCGAAGAACGCGAGGAGTTCCTCCTCCACCTCCGCATCCATTTCAAAGCCGCTCCCCGCCGTATCGAGGACGGGTTCGGGAGCGGCGGCCTCCTCGAAGAGGTCCTCGGAGTTCGCGTGCGCCGCCGGTGTTTCCTCCCCGTCCGTCGTGAAGGATTCCGGTTCTCGTGAGAGCGCGGCCTTACTCGCCGCCGCTACGGCCTCCTTGAAAAAAAAATCGTGTTCTCCCTGTTCAGGGTCCACGGCGTCGTTGATCTCGCGGATGGCCTCGTTGAGCATGCTCTGAAGCATACGTTCCTTGAGCACGCGACGGGCCTCGACGAGCACGGCGCTTTCGTCGTCGACGTGGTTCATGGCGTCGCGGGCGGCGGCTTCGGCGTCGCGGAGCGCCTCGGTGGTGTGCCGCACGATGTCCTCGATGAGCAGCACGCGCAGTTCGTCGCCGGCCCGTGTGAGGGCGGCCTCGTCTTCGGGCACGCGCGCCTTCGCCTGACGCGCGGTCTCGCCGGCGTCGCCCAGGGCATCCGTGGAGCGGCGGGCGATTTCTTCGATGAGCATGTCGCGGAGTACGGAGGCGGCCTCGACGAACGCGCGGTGATCTTCGGAGACGTGCTTCCGGGCCTCACGGGCGGTCGTCTCGCCGTCGGAGATGGCTTCCGTGGCGCGCTCGGCCACTTCGGCGAGCAGGTGCTCGCGCAAGGCTTCGATAGCCTCGTGAAGCGCGGCGGCGTCTTCGGGCACGAGGCTCCGGGCTTTCTCCGCGGTCTCTTCCACGTCGGCGAGCGCCGCCGTCGAGCGCTCGGCGACGTCGCGGTAGAGCCGCTCCGTCACCGCCTCGACGGCGGCCGTGATGCGGGCGTCGTCCTCGGAGACGAAGGCTTTTGCACGGGCGGCCGTCTCCTCGACGTCGGCGACGGCCTCGGTGGTGCGCTCGGCGATCTCGCGGGTGAGCGCGTCGCGGAGCGCCTCGATCGCGCCCACGAGGGCCGGATGATCTTCGTCCACCCTACGTCGGGCTTCGTCCGCCGCCGCCTTCGCATCCGCGAGGTCGCCGGTTGCGCGCGCGGCAATGACGCCGAGGAGTTGCTCCCGCAGGTGCGCTGCGGCTTCGCGGAGGACGGCCTGATCGGCGTCGACGCGGGCACGGGCCTCCTCGGCCACCGCCGCCGGGTCTTCGAGCGAAGCCACCGAGCGTTCGGCGACCACGTCGACGAGCAACCCGCGCAACGCTTCCGCCGCCCGGGAGATGGCTTCCTGATCCGTCCCGACGCGGGCGCGGGCGGCTTCGGCGACGGCCTCGGCGTCGTCCATCGCCGCCGTCGAACGCTCGGCCACCTCGTCCAGCATCAACGCGCGCAGGGCCTCGATGCCCCTGACGACGGCCTCGTGGTCCGGCTCCATCCGGTTGCGCGCCTGACGAGCCACCGCCCCGGCATCGTCCAGGCTCGAGATCGAACGCCTGATAATGTCCTGGATCATCAACTCGCGCAGCACACTGCTCGCGCCGATGACGACGGGGTTCCCGTCCCCGAGGGTCGCCAGGGCCTTTTCCGCCGCCGCCTGCTCATCTCCGATTTCACCGAGCGCCCGTTTCGTGATGGTCTCGAACATCTGCTCCCGAAGACGCGAGCTCGCGCGGTTGACCAGCTTGTGATCCGGACCGACGCTCGCCATGATTGCCTCGGCCATGGCCTCGGGACTGCCCAGTTCGGCAAGGGCCTGTTGCATCACCGATTTGAGCAGCTTTTTCTTGAGCGCCTCTTTAGCGCCCGCCAGCTTCGGGTTGTTGTCTCCCTGAAGAAGCCTGGAGACCTTGTCTCCTTTCTTTCCGGTCCTGGCCTGCGCGTCGGGGGTCGGTTCCATCATCATGGTGCGTTCTGTCCGTTTTTATTGAACTCATTCTCAAGATGGGTGCAAACATCTCGGTGCGTGTCCGCGACGATTCCCGGTGCAGGGAACTACGGAAAGAAGGAGCACGCGGCCTATGCGCCCCGGGCTCATGCCAATGCCGCGCCATTCTTGCCTCGAAAGGAGACCGACCGGGATGCTCCCCCGCCTTTCCCCCCACACCCCGGCCTACTCCCTCAAACAGGCTGTTTTTCGCTGAAAAAGCGTCCATTCCATCCCGTAATACGTCTGCCGGGAGCGACGGGCCCGGGAAGCGCCGGCCCCCTGTGGACAGGAAAGATGCGCCATTCGTGGAAAAAAATACCTTTGCCTTTTCGCCGCCCCCGAAGCCCTTCCCAGGATGCCGGAGCGCTGTGCCCGCACGGGCGCGCGGAGCGATTTTATGAACAATCAATCTTCGGCGGGATGCTTCCGAGGGCTGCTTTTTTATATCTTTGATCGTGTGCCTTTCGACGCTCTGCGCGCCCGCGTTCCTGTGACGAACCGCGCTTCACCTCAATCCGGAAACGCCATGAACAACCTCATCGGTCATACGCCCCCGCCCGCGAACGAACCCGTCCGCTCGTACGCGCCCGGCTCTCCGGAGCGGGCCTCGCTTCGCAAACGCCTGTGGGAACTGCGGAACCGGGAGATCGAGGTCCCGGCCTTCATCGGAGGCAAGGAGATCCGCACGGGCGCCACGACGCAGATGACCCTCCCGCACGAGCACCGCCACTCGCTCGGCATCGCGCACCATTGCGGGGAACAAGAGATCAAAGACGCCATCGCCGCAGCCGTCGAAGCCCGGCACGACTGGATGCGCATGCCCTGGATGGACCGCGCCGCGATCTTTCTCAAGGCCGCCGACCTGCTCGCCGGTCCCTGGCGCGACACCCTCAATGCCGCCTCCATGCTCGCCCACAGCAAAAACGTCTTTCAGGCCGAGATCGACGCCGCTTGCGAGTTGATCGACTTCTTCCGGTTCAACGTGCATTTCATGGAGCAGATCTACCGGGATCAACCCCTCTCTTCGAAGGGCACGTGGAACCGCATGCAGTATCGCCCGCTCGAAGGGTTCGTCTTCGCCGTGACGCCGTTCAACTTCGTCTCCATCCAGGGCAACCTCCCGACGGCGCCGGCGCTCATGGGCAATACGGTGGTATGGAAGCCCGCCTCATCCACCCTGTACACCGCCTATTTCACGTACAAGCTGCTCGAAGAGGCCGGGTTGCCGCCGGGGGTGTTGAACATGATCCCCGGCCGGGGATCGCAGGTGGGCCGCCACGTGTTCGCCTCGAAGCACTTCAGCGGACTGCACTTCACCGGCTCTACGAACACGTTCCGGCACATGTGGCGCACCATCGGTTCGAACATTGCCGGGTATCGCTCGTACCCGCGCATCGTCGGCGAGACGGGCGGCAAGGACTTCATCCTCGCACATTCCACGGCAGACCCGAAAGCCGTGGCGACGGCCATCGTGCGGGGCGGCTTCGAGTATCAGGGGCAGAAATGCTCCGCCGCCTCCCGCATCTACCTTCCGCAGTCGCGCTGGCCGGAGATCGAGGCCGAGTTGATGACGCAGATGGGCGAACTGAAGATCGGACCGCCGGAGGACTTCACCAACTTCATCAACGCCGTCATCGACCGGGCGGCCTTCGAAAGCATCACCTCCTACATCGACGAGGCGCGCAAAGCCGAGGGCGTGACGATCCTCCACGGCGGCGGGTACTCCGACGAGGTGGGCTATTTCATCGAGCCGACGATCCTGCGCGTCGAAGATCCGACGTACCGGACGATGTGCGAGGAGATCTTCGGCCCCGTCGTGACGATTTACGTCTATCCGGACCACAAGTGGGACGAGACGCTCACGCTCCTCGACGAGACGTCTCCGTACGCGCTCACCGGAGCGGTTTTCGCCCGGGACCGACGCGTCATCGCCGAGGCTACGGACCGCCTGACCGACAACGCCGGCAATTTCTACATCAACGACAAACCGACCGGCGCCGTGGTCGGGCAGCAGCCGTTCGGAGGGGCACGGGCCTCCGGCACGAACGACAAGGCCGGATCCTCCCTCAACCTCATCCGGTGGGTCTCGGCCCGCTCGATCAAGGAGACCTTCGACCCGCCGAAGCACTACGCTTACCCGTTCCACCAGCCCGACGAGGCCGAGGAAAGCGTGACCGCCGAAGGGCTGTGATCGCACGTCGCTCGTATCTTTCGGGCGGGGCGGCGTGCGGCGAAGGCCCCGCCCTTCGCTTTCCGACCGTCCCGCCCGGCGCTCCCATGCAAGCCCAGCCCCCACCGCCGACTTCGTCCGAACTGGCCGCCCTCGTCGCCTTGCTCGATGATCCCTCGCCGGTGGTGAAGGAGCACGTGCGGGCGCGGCTCCGCGAGGCCTGGCCGTCGGCGCACGCCGCCCTGGCCGGGCTTCTCGCGAGCCTCCCGAAAGAGCGCGCCGAGCCCCTCGCGGCGATGCTTCACACGTTTCACGTGGACGACCTCACGGCGCGCTGGCGGCTCCTGATCCGGGAACCCGACCTCGAAGCCGGGGCTTTCCTCCTCGCCCGATATGCCAGTCCCAACCTCGACGAGGAGGCCTACCGCCGGCGCATCGACGGGTTCGCCGAGCGAATCCGCCCGCGCGTGGCGGCCGCCTCCGGAAGCGCCCGCGCCCTGATCCTCAGCGCGTTCTTCTGCGATCAACTCGGCTTCACCGGCAACCACAAAAACTATTACGACTACCGAAACAGTTATCTGAACCGGGTGATCGACCACCGACTCGGCATCCCGATCTCGCTGTCGGTCGTCTTCTTGCTCCTCGGCGAACGCCTCGGGGTGCCGGTCTACGGAGTCAATCTGCCCATGCATTTCCTCGTGAAATACGAAGACGCGCACACCGAGCTTTTTCTCGACCTTTTCCACGGCGGCACGCCGCTCAACCGCGCCGACGTGCGGCGCTTCCTCAAGGAAGCGAACGTCCCGATCACGGCGGAGCATTTCGCCCGCGCCGACGCCCGCACGATCCTTCTGCGGATGGTCCGCAACCTCCTTTTCCTTGCCCGCAGGCAAAACGACGCGGAGGCGGCCGGGGATTTCTCGCGTCTTCTGGAGATCGGGCTGGAACAGGAAGGGTAGCCCTTTTCGTACGGATCCCCCACCTTCCACCCGCCCCGGAAGCCCCACGCTGTCCGCCCATGTCCGACGACGCCGTACAGATCTTCCGCAGCGTGGAGCATCCGGGCTCGGCTCCTCCGGCGCTGGTCTACGGGCGGGCCCTCGTCACGCCGATCGGCGTATGCCTGTTGCCCGTGATGATCGGAGCGCTCGTGGCGGCGCTTCAGGGCTATCCCGCGCTTTCTTATCTTCTCGTCGGCTTCCCGGGCGCGATCGCCGTGGCGATGCTGTGGACGCACTACCGGCTACGCACCACCCTCGCCGAGATCCGGGTGCGCCCGGACGCCGCGGCCCTGCGAACGGTCTGGGAATGCGCCCGCGAGGAGCCTCTCCGATGGATGCGCGTGCTCGACCTTCGAACGAACCGGTCGGCCATCGAGGCGACCGTCGGACGAGGGACGTACGCCCTCCGAACGGCGCGGTGGCCGGAGCACGAAGCCCTCCTCGAGGCGCTCCGGCAGGCCCGCGACGTCTACCTGCTCTCCTGACCCCCGCCCAGATGCCTGCGCGTTCACCAGCCCCCACACCCTCCCAGGGCGACCTCTTCCATCCGCCCGCTTCGCCTCCCGAGGCCGGGCACGAGACGGAGACGTACGCCGGAGCCTACTGGGATCACTGCCCCAACTGCGGGGCGCGGCTCCACAACGCCGGCTGCAAATACCGCTGCCCCCGATGCCACTACTTCATGTCCTGCTCCGACTTCGACTGACCGCGCCCGCCCATGATCACGATTGACCGAACGTCGAACACGCCCGTCCACGAACAGCTGGTGGAGCAGATTCGCTACCTCATCGCGACGGGCCACTTCAAGGTCGGAGAGCGGCTCCCTTCGACGCGCGTGCTGGCCGAACAGGTTGGCCTCTCGTTTCACACGGTGCGGAAAGCCTATCAGGCGCTCGAAAAGGAAGGGCTCCTCGACTCGCGGGTGGGAAGCGGATACACCATCAAGGAGCGCGCGCCGCTGAGCAAGGCCGAGCGGATGGAACGCGGAGCCTCGGTGATCCAGGAAGCGCTCCAGCGGCTGATCGGGCTCGGGCTGCAGGAAAACGAGATCGAGTATCTCTTCCAGGAACAACTGAGCCTCCTCGAAAGCGAACGGGAACGTCTCAAGCTCGTCTTTGCCGGGCCGTTCCGTGAGATGGCCGCGCAGTGCGCCCGGCAGATCTCGATGATCGTGCAACAGCCCGTGGAGCCGGTGACGATGCCCGAGGTGAGCCGGCATCAGGACGCCGACCTGATTTTTGCGCGGCTGCGCGAGTTGCGCAGTGTGCTCGAAGGGGCGTCGCGCGCCGACGCGGTCGGGGTGTACGTCTATCTCTCGCCGCAGGCGCTCCGCCGGGCGTCGCTGCTCCTCGAGCATGAGACGCTCGGCCTCGTTACGCGGCATCCGGACGCCATCGGCCCGCTCACGGCGGAGATCCGGACACAGACCGGCTTCAAGGGTCAGATCTTGGCCGCCTCCATCGACGAGGGCGCGCGGCACCTCGACCAGCTCCTCCCCCTGACGGACCTGGTCCTCTTCACCCCCGCCGGCCGTCGCCGGCTGCTCCCCTACCTCGACGAGGAACGTCCGTATGCCGAGCTTTCGTTCCGCATCAGCCCCGAGTCGATCGACGCCGTCCGGCAGGCCGTGCCCTCATGAGCTTCCCGCCTCGCCATCCGGCGAGGCGCTCGTCCGCATGCCGCCGTTCTCCTTCGGAGGCGTCGCCCCCGCCGACTCCGGATCGAAGATGACGGGCGAACGTTCGTCCGATCCGTCCGCGGCCATGCCTTCCTTCGGCTCGCCTTCCCCGGTCTTCGGCAACGGCGGCAGGAGCCCCACGCCGCCCCCCGTCACGGGTGGGGCTTCGAGCCCTTTCACGGGCTCTTCCTTCTCCTCTTTCTCCTCTTCCTGGCCGGGGTACTTTACCCGTACGTGATAGATGGCCAGGAGCATCGCGAGGAACGTCTCCTTGATCTTCGTCAGATCGCGGAAGGTGAGGTTGGAGTCTTCGAACTGTCCGTCTTCGCGACGGGCCGAGATGATCATGTCGATGAGCGACTCCAGGCGTTTGTGCGTCGGGTTGGAGAGCGAGCGGCTGGCCGCCTCCACCGAGTCGGCGAGCATGAGGATGGTCGTCTCCTTCGTGTTCGGGCGCGGGCCGGGATAGCGGAACTCCGACTCCTGAACCGGCGGATCGCCCTCTTTTGCCTGTTCGAGGGCTTTCCGGTAAAAATACTCGATGCGCGTGGTCCCGTGATGCATCGGGATGAAGTCCAGCACGACCTGCGGGAGCTTGTACTGCCGCCCGATCTCCAGCCCCTCCTTCACATGGCTGGCGATGATCAGCGCGCTCATCCTCGGTTTGAGTCCGTCGTGTGGATTTTCGCCCGGCCGCTGGTTTTCGACGAAATACTCGGGCTTGAGCATCTTCCCGATGTCGTGATAGAGCGCCCCGACGCGCGTGAGCAGGGCATTCGCGCCGATGGCGTCGGCGGCGGCTTCAGCCAGGTTCGCCACCTGAAGCGAGTGATTGAAGGTGCCCGGTGCGCGGACGCTCAGTTCCTTGAGCAAGGGCCGGTTCGTGTCCGAGAGTTCGAGCAGCGTCAGGTCGGTGGTGATCTTGAAGGCGCGCTCGAAGACCCAGAGCAGCGGCAGCGCCATGATGAGCAGGAACGAGTTGACGCCCACCATGAGCGTGTCCCACATGAAGCGATCGAAGGAGGTGCGCGAGAGCAGCCATGAAGCGCCGAGCACCCAGAGATAGCCGAGAAAGACCACCCCGGCGCTCAGGAAAAACTGTCCCCGGTTCTTGATGTCCCGGACGCTAAAGATGCCGAGCGCGCCGGCGATCATGGTGGCGAAGGTGAACTCGAAGTCGTATCGGAGCAGGTGGCTTCCGATGAACGCGAGCGCGAGCGTCGCAAAGAAGCTCACGCGCGAGTCGAAGAGGATCGTCAGCACGAGCGAGACGATGATCACGGGCACGGCATACATGACGACCACCGGCAGCCGGAGCGCGATCGCATAGAGCCCGATCATGCCCGCGAAGAGCAGCGCAATGAGGAAGACGTGGCGATTGTCCTCGAAAATCTTCCGACGCAGGATGAACAGATAGAGGAAGAACAGGCCGTACGTGGCGAAGGTGAGCATGAGTTGGCCGAGCGTGATCTTCCACCCCACCGTGCCGCCGCCCCGCTCATCCTGCGCGCGTTCGAGCGAGAGAATCTTTCGCCGGATCTCCGGCGTGACGCGCTCGCCCGAGTCCACGATGACCTCGCCCTGCCGGACGATGCCGCGCGTGGGCGAGATGTTGGCTTCCTTGCGCTGCCACTCCTGAAGCGTTTCGGCGCGCATGTAGCGGAGTGAGGGCTGAAAGATGGCGCGGAAGAAAGCGTCGGCAAGCCGGGCGAGCTCCATGTCGTCCGGGTGGTTCCGTTCGAAGAACTCCCTGGCCGAAGTGTGCGCTTCGTTCAAGCCGAAGACGCTCTGTTTGTCTTTGCGCTGGCTCGTGCGCTGCCGGAGGTCGCGCACGATGATCTCATCCGTGAGGATGCTGTCGATGGGCACGTCGAGCACGCCGAGCGAGAGCATCTGCCGCCCGAACGAGTACGCCTCCTCGAGCAGCGCCTGATCGAGGCGGGGACCACGCGGCGGGGTGCGGGAGGCCGTCGAGAGGCCGGGCACCCGTTCGACGTACGCATCGACGAGGCGTTGCCACTGCGACTCGGTCAGCTTCAGCCGCGCGTTGCGCCGGAGCGACAGGTACCGGAGCGAGTCATCGATGGCCTCCACCAGGCGGCCCCTGGATTTTTTTTCGAGAAAACCGGCATAGGCTTCGAAGATGCGTTCGAGCTGCGCCTGCACCGTGTCCCGGTTGGCGCGCATCTTCTCCATCGCCCCGGGAATGCGTTCGAAGATCGGCGGCGTCGTCAGGCGCACCTGCCGGCGTTCCTCGGCGATGGCGCCGGCGTCTTTGAGGATGGCAAAGTCGAACGGGGCCACCAGCGGCTCGCCCTGCCACTCGTCGCCCACCTGCACGGCGTACCGATACACCTCCCCGCGTGGAAAGGCCGCCAGCGTGATGGCCAGCAACCCGACGAAGATGCTCGCTTTGATCGCGGCGTCTTTCCGCTTCCGCTTTCGCCGGTCGTCGCGACCTTTTTCGAGGTTTTGCCCGACCGGGCGCACCTTCCGCCGCCTCAGCCCAAATTTTTCAAGCAGTCCCATAGGTTTCAACGTGGTGCGTTGAGACGACGGAACGGCGGGCCGCTCCCTGCCCAGGAAAGGCGCAAGGAGCCGCCTCCCGTCTACGTTCGGTCGCTGTGAGTATGCCGGAGCGCGGTCAAGGATCCGACCACGAGCGTGATCACCGTGCCGATCAGCGTGTACCACGGCCAACCGATGGACCGCAACTGCGCCGCCGCAACATAGTCATCCGTCGGGTTGAGGGTGAAAACCCAGCCGTCGCTCGGACTGTGCCAGACGCCGAAGATGATGAATACCATCGCAGCGATGGAGACGACGAAGGCGATGAGCGCATCGGCCTGCCTCGTACGCCGGTTGACCAGGCCGAGCAGAAAGACGCCGAGCAATCCGCCGTAGGTGAACGACGCGATGGCCAGCCCCAGTTCGACCACCGGATTCTGCTGATCCCGGAAGAGGTTCGCAAAGCCGATGAAGACGATTCCCCAGAAAAGGGTCATCCATCGCGAGATGCGAAGCGCCCGGTCCGGCGGCAACTCCCGTTTGAAAAACCGCTCGTAAAGGTCCATCATCGTCGAGGAGGCGAGCGCGTTCAGCGAGGAGGAGAGCGTGCTCATGGCCGCCGCGATGATGCCCGCCAGCAAGAGCCCGGAGACGCCCGAGGGCATCCCCTGAATGATGAACATGGGAAAGATTTCGTCGCCGCGCGTGAGGCCCAGTTCGGAGGGCGGGACGCCGCCGTAGAAGCTCCACAGGAGCAGGCCCACGAGCAGGAAGATGGCGAACTGCATCATCACCACGACGGCGCTCCCGATGAGCGCCTTCCGGCTGTCCCCCAGGTCGCGGCAGGCCAACAGGCGCTGCACGATGAGTTGATCCGTACCGTGGGAGGCCATCGAAAAGATCGCCCCGCCGAAGACCGCCGTCGGGAAGGCGTAGGGCGAGGTCAGCATATAGTTGAAGCCCTTGCCCCAACCGAAGTCGAAGATCCGCGTTTTCCCGGCGGCCGCGGCCGCCGCCCACCAGTCGCCCGGCACGTCGCCGAGGAGGATGAAGATCGCCGCGACGGCCCCGCCGACGTAGAGGAACATCTGGACCACATCCATCCACACGACCGCTTTGATGCCTCCGATGAACGTATAGACCATCGTGACGAGGCCGATGACGACGATGATCTCGAAATAGCTCACCGAGAGCCCGGCCATCTGCGCGATGACCTTGAGCGGGATCGCCGTGGCGAAGAGGCGCACGCCGTCGGCGAGAAGGCGCGTGACGAGGAACGTGACCGAGGCCGCCGCGCGCATGCCGTCGCCGTACCGCCGGCCGAGGAACGCATAGGCCGTCGAGAGTTCGCCCCGAAAATAGTGGGGCAGGAAGACGAAGCTGACGATGATTCGGCCCAGGAGATAGCCGAACGTGAGTTGAAAGAAGGTAAAAGACCCCGCATAGGCCACCGCCGGGATGCCGATGACGGTGAGCGTGCTCGTCTCCGTGGCGACGACCGAGAAGCACACGGCCCACCACGGCAGTTCCCGGCTCCCGAGGAAGTAGTCCGCCGTGCTGGTCTGCCGCCCCGCCGCTTTGACGCCGAGCGCGGCAACGCCGAGGAGATAAAAGACGAGGACAGTGTAATCGAGCCCGGTGAGCATGGGAGTCTGCGGTTTCGTGAAAGTGGGTACGGCAGGGCGGCATCGCGGGCGGGCCGCGCCTCGGGGGCGGGCCGCGCCTCGGGGGCGGGCCGCGCCTCGGGGGCGCGTTCCGTCAGTCTTCGAGCATTTCGAGCAGCCGTTTCTCGTCGATGATCTCGATGCCGAGTTCACGCGCTTTCGCGTACTTCGAGCCGGGGTTTTCGCCCGCCACCACGTAGTGGGTCTTTTTGCTCACGCTGCTCGACACCTTCCCGCCCGCGTGCACGATGCGCTCGCGCGCCTCCTCGCGCGTCAGGTGGGGCAGCGTGCCCGTGAGGACGAACGTCTTGCCCGCCACCGGACTCGCGTCGGGCTCCGGCGGCCGCTCCTCGGGCAGGCGCTTCGTGTTCACCCCGGAGGCCCGCAATCGCTCGACGAGGGTGCGATTGTCCTCGATCTTGAACCAGTCCACCACGCTCTGGGCCGTCTTTTCCCCGATGCCTTCGATCTTCTCGAGCGTCTCTCGATCGGCGGCGGCGAGCGCTTCGAGCGAAGCGAAATGGGCGACGAGCAGCTCGGCGGTCGTCTTGCCGACGTGCCGGATGCCCAGCCCGAAGAGAAGGCGGCTGAGCGTGCGATGCTTCGACGCCTCGATGGCCGCGAGCAGGTTCTGCGCCCGCTTCTCGGCAAAGCCTTCGAGCCCGAGCAGATCCTCGAGCGTGAGCGTGTACAGGTCGGCAAGCGTGTGAATCTTGTCTTTTTCGACGAGCGCGACGGCGAGCTTCGAGCCGAGCCCTTCGATGTCCATCGCGTCGCGGCTCGCATAGTGCTCCACGAGACGAATGAACTGCGCGGGGCAGTCGGAGG
>JALSSK010000032.1 GCA_026984335.1 Rhodothermales bacterium | reverse complement strand
GGGACTGATCGTGACGAGCGCACCGGCGGTGGCCGAGCGCGTCCCACCGCCGGACATCCTCCAGCGGGAAACCATCACCCTCGCCGTCGGGCAGGCGCTCGACCCCGCGCGCCTCGTCGCCCGCCTTACCGATCACGGCTTCGAGCGCGTCGAGTTCGTCGAACAGCCGGGCGAGACGGCCCTCCGTGGAGGCATCCTCGACGTCTTCCCCTTCACCGGAGATTATCCCGTCCGGATCGAGTTCTTCGGCGATGAGATCGACTCGATCCGGGAGTTCGACGCGAGCACGCAGCGTTCCATCAGCCGCCGATCCGCCGCGCGGCTCGTGCCCAACCTCGAACGGCCCGCCGGGACGACGGCCGCGCGCCGCCCCTTCTTCGACCTCCTTCCCGCCGACACCCTCTTCGTCACCTTCGACGAGGCCCGGGGGCCGGCCCGTCTCGACGCCCTCTTCGAGCAGGCGAGCGAGGCCTTCGCGCACCTGCCGGCAGAGACGCGCGCCGACCATGCCCCTCCCGAGGATCGTTTCCTCGACGGCCCGGCGCTCGAACGCGCCCTGCTCACACACGCCCGTCTGTGCCTCGGCGGCTTCTCGCTCGCCGCCGAGGCCGAGGTCATCTCCTTCGAAGCGCGCCCGCAACCGGCCTTCCACAGCAACCTCGGAGTGCTCCACCGGCGGCTCGCCGAGAACGCCGCCGCCGGCATCGACACCCTCATCCTGTGCGACAGCCGGGGCCAGGAAGGACGCCTGCGCGAACTCCTCGAAGACGACCTCGACACGCATCGCGTCAGCCTCCAGGTCGCCTCCCTCCACCAGGGCTTCGAGATCCCCGCGCTCGGCCTCGCCGTCTATACCGACCACCAGATCTTCAACCGGTATCACCGCCCGACGGCCCGGAAACAAAAGAAACGATTCGGGGGCCTCAGTCTCCGGGAGCTTCAAAACCTCTCCCCCGGCGACTTCGTGGTCCACATCGATTACGGCATCGGAAAATTCGCCGGAATGGAGCACATCACCGTGCGCGGCAAACAGCAGGAAGCCGCCCGCCTGATCTATCAGAACGGCGACGTGCTGTACGTCAACGTCCAGGCGCTCCACAAGCTGCACAAGTACACCGGCAAGGAAGGCCATCAGCCGCGCCTGACGAAACTCGGCTCCGGGCAATGGGAGCGGGCGAAAGCGCGCACGAAGAAGCGGGTCAAGGACATCGCTCGCGACCTCATCAAGCTGTACGCGCGGCGAAAAGCCTCGGCGGGCTTCGCCTTCTCCCCGGATTCGGTGTGGCAACGCGAGCTCGAAGCATCCTTCCGGTATGAGGACACGCCCGACCAGGCGTCTGCGGCCGAAGCCGTAAAAGCCGACATGGAGTCGCCCACCCCCATGGACCGGCTCGTGTGCGGCGACGTGGGCTTCGGCAAGACCGAAATCGCCGTGCGCGCCGCCTTCAAAGCCGCGCAGGACGGCAAGCAGGTCGCCCTCCTCGTGCCGACGACCATCCTCGCCGCACAGCATTACGAGACCTTCCGGAAACGCCTTGCCGCCTACCCGGTCAACATCGACGTGCTCTCGCGCTTCCGAACCAAAGCGCAACAGAAAACCGCCCTGGAACGGCTCAAAAAAGGCGAGGTGGACCTCATCATCGGCACCCACCGGCTGCTCTCGAAGGACGTGGCGTTCAAGGACCTCGGGCTGCTCATCATCGACGAGGAGCAGCGCTTCGGCGTGGCCGTCAAGGAAAAGCTGCGCAAGCTCCGCGTACACGTGGACACGCTCACGCTCACGGCGACGCCCATCCCCCGGACGCTCCAGTTCTCCCTCCTCGGCGCGCGCGATCTCTCCATCATCGCCACGCCGCCGCCGAACCGCCGGCCCATCGTCACGGAGATCCACACGTTCGAGAAAGACCTGATCCGCGACGCCATCCTCTACGAAACGAGCCGGGGCGGGCAGGTCTTCTTCATCCACAACCGCGTCCAGTCCATCGACGAGATCGCCGCCATGCTCCGCGCCCTCCTCCCGGACGTGCGCATCCGAACGGCGCACGGACAGATGAAGGGTCCCGAGCTCGAACGCGTGATGGCGGACTTCATCGCGAAAAAGTTCGACGTGCTCGTGAGCACGAACATCATCGAGAACGGCCTCGACATTCCGAACGCGAACACGATCCTCATCAACCACGCCAACCGGTTCGGGCTTGCCGAGCTTCACCAGCTTCGCGGGCGCGTCGGGCGCTCCGACCGGAAGGCGTTCTGCTATCTGCTCGTCCCCTCGATCCACGGCCTCACCCGCGAAGCCCGGCAGCGGCTGCAGGCCGTCGAGGAATTCAGCAACCTCGGCAGCGGCTTCCACCTGGCCATGCGCGACCTCGACATCCGGGGCGCGGGCAACCTCCTCGGAGCCGAGCAAAGCGGCTTCATCGCCGAGGTTGGCTACGAGACGTACCACAAGATCCTCGACGAAGCGGTGCACGAGCTTCGCGCGGAGGAGTTCAGCGAGGTCTTCGAGCAGGCCCCCGCGCCGCCCGCCTCCGACGCCGCCGTCGACGTGGAAGCCGACGCATACATCCCCCCGCACTACCTCTCGAACAACGTGGAGCGGCTCAACCTCTACCGCCGCATCAGCGAAGCCGTCGACGACGAAACCCTCTCCGCGATCCGCGAGGAGATGAGCGACCGCTTCGGTCCCCCGCCGCCCGAGGTCGACCATCTCCTCGCCGCGGTTCGGCTCAAGCGGCTCGCCGAGGCGCTCCGCCTCTCGAAGGTGCTCTTCAAAAACCAGCGGCTCTTTCTCGAGATGCCGCCTCAGGAAAAGGACCCGTACTTTTACGAGCGCGTCTTCCACCCGCTCCTCGAAAAGCTCAGCCGACTCGACCGCCGGTACGTGCTCAAGGACACGAAGCAGAAGAAGCTCCGCGCCATCATCCAGAACGTGCCCGACCTGACGACGGCGCTCGCCCTCCTGAAGCGACTCGCAGAGGAGGAAGAAACGTCCGTGCCCTCATAACGTCGGCCCGGCCATCGGGGCAAAAGTGTTCAAAAAGTGGACACCGTAATGGCGGTTCTCGGGCGCGATCTCTCGCCATCGCGGGTCCTCACCCCAAAAACCGGCTGCGTGCGTCAGAAGCCGATTCCGGGCGTCTGAGCGCCTCAGTCCTTCGCGACGCTCCCCGCCTCTTCGTACCGCGCCGCCATCTGCTCCACGAGCGCGCGGACCTGCCTCCGAAGGGCCGTCGGCTCGACGACGTACGCTTCCGCACCGTACCGGAGCAACCACGACGCCAGGTACTCCAGGTTCTCGAAATAAAACGTCACCTCCACCTCGTCGCCGCGCGCGCGTTCCTCCTCGATCTTCGCCGGGACCGCCTGGCGCGCCCGCCGGTACGCCCGCTTCGTGAAGCGCAGGACGATGCGCGCGTTCGCCGTGCCCGCCCCCCGCTCTTCGAGGTGCCGCGCGAGGTCGAAGTCTTCCGGCCACTCGAAGCGCTCCATGAGCACGTGCATCGAGCGGATGCGGTCGAGGCGGAAGTTGCGGATGCCGCTCCGGAGGCGGTCGTGCGCGATGAGGTTCCAGTGGTCGGTATAATAGACGAGACCGAGCGGATCGACCTGCCGTCGGGTCAGTTCGTCGCGGCTCTCGACGTAGTACTCCATGATGACCGAGCGCTGCCGGGCCACCGCCTCGCTGAGTTGATACCACCGCCCCTCTTCTTCCTCTTCGAGCTGTACGGCGTGGAGCCAGTACGGATCGAGCACCGTCCGGTCCTTCAGCCGGTCGATGTACTCGCGCACTTCGCGGGGGAGCACGGAACGGATCTTCAGCGCCACCTGGTCGGCGTCTTCCCGAAGCGAGGCGTCGGACTGGAGCTTCATGAACTCGGCGCCGATGAGGAGCGTCGCCGCCTGCCGCGCCGAGAGCATGAGCGGGGGGAGTTGATAGCCTTCGAGGATCTCATACCCGCCCCCTTCGGCGTACGTCAGCGGCACGCCGGACTCGCTGAGGGCGCGGAGGTCCCGGAAGATCGTCCGGCGGCTCACGCCGAAGTGCTCGGCCAGGTCGCGCGAGCTCATGTTGGGCCGGTTCTGCAAAAGGAGGATCGTGGCGAAAAGACGCTCGGTCCGATTGACTCTCCGTTCGGCGTTGCTCATGAGTGACCTCGGCGGCGTGTGGGTGCGGATATGTGCAAGCGCTCCCGATTTCGGGGGATATTACGCAAAATACGAGATGGAGCATATGTGTGGCAAATCCTTCACACGAATCGAGAACGGCGGCGTGCCATGCGGCCGGCCCCTTCCGCGCCTTGCCTCACGACCGCACGCTGACGAGATGCTTCTCCGCGAAATACGCGCGGCCGAGGAGGGGTTCCAGCGGTTGCGTCTCCACCTCGACGGACGGAAAGGCCGACCGCAAGGTTTCGATCTCGCGGGTGAGGTCGCCGCCTTTGAGGCAGATCAGCCCCGGCGGCCAGGCCTCTTCCGGGCGCGGCAACGCCAACTCCTCGCGGACGGCGACGTGCCAGCGCCAGAGGTCGACGAGCGGCGCGGTGGCGCGGGAGACGGAATAGTGGGCATGCCCCGGCCAGTCCTCGGCGCGGCCGTGCCACACGTGAAGGTTGTCGAGCCCGAGACGCCGCGCCATCACCGCCACCGCCCGGATCTTCTTCCCCACCGCATCGACGGCGTGGAACGTGACGTCCGGAAAGCGGATCGCGAGGGGGATCGCCGGCAGCCCGCCGCCCGTCCCCCAGTCCACCACGACGGCCCCCGTCGGGAAGGGACGCACCGAGAGCGCCAGGGCATGGAGCACGTGCCGCTCCTCGAAAAACGCCGATGTTTCACGTGAAACGAGGTTCAACTTCCGGTTGAATGCGAGGAGCATCCGCTCGAAGGCGCGGAGCTGCTCACGCTGTTCCTCCGCGAGCGATTCGAAAGGATTCCACGCCGTCGATTTCATTCAGCTTTCGCAATATAAATATTTATTATTAAACGAGATAATATCACTCAATCTTCGACCGGATGCGCCGTCGCTTCACGCTTCGGGGCGGCGCCGTCTTTCTTCAGAAGCACCATGAGCACGGACACGTCGGCGGGGCTGACGCCGCTGATGCGCGAGGCCTGCCCGAGGTTGTCCGGGCGGATTTTGCCGAGCTTTTCGCGGGCCTCCATCGTGATGTTCGTCACGGCGTGATAATCGAAATCGGGGGGGATGGCCCACGCTTCGAGGCGGGCCATCTTCGCCACCATGTCGCGCTCGCGGGCGAGGTAGCCCTCGTACTTGAGTTCGATCTCGACGAGCGTCTCGGCGCGTTCCATACCCGGCGCGGGCGTGACGACTTTGCCGGTGAGCCCGGTGTGCGCGAGGAGGTCGGCAAGCG
>JALSSK010000031.1 GCA_026984335.1 Rhodothermales bacterium | reverse complement strand
CTATCCTCGGGCGCATCTCTTTCCTCTCGGACGCGCCGGAACCGCTTTCGGCGTGCGGGCTCGTGATCGAAGCCATCGTCGAGGACCTCGCCGTCAAGCAGGAGGTCTTCGCCCGGCTCGACGCGCTCACCGACGCCGGCGCGATCCTCGCCACGAACACCTCGTCGCTGTCGATCACGTCCATCGCGGCGGCGTGCGCGCGGCCCGAGCGCGTGCTCGGGCTCCACTTCTTCAACCCTGCCCCGCTCCTGCCGCTCGTCGAGGTCGTGCCCGGCCTGATGACGGCGGACGAGACGGTGACGCGCGCCCGCGCCCTCGTCGACGCCTGGGGCAAGACGACGGTCCTCGCCCGCGATACGCCCGGCTTCATCGTCAACCGGGTGGCGCGGCCCTTCTACGGCGAGGCGCTCCGCATCCTCGACGAGGGCATCGCCGACCCCGCCACCATCGACTGGGCCATGCGCGAGCTCGGGGGCTTTCGCATGGGCCCCTTCGAACTGATGGACCTCATCGGCAACGACGTCAACTTCAAGGTGACCGAGACCGTCTTCGAGGCTTTTTATTATGAGCCGCGCTATAAGCCCTCGTTCACGCAAAAACGCATGGTGGAGGCCGGGCGGCTCGGGCGAAAGACCGGGCGCGGGTACTATGACTACGGTCCCGAGGCCGCGGAGCCGGACGCGGTGGAAAGCCCGGCCCTCGGCGCCGTGATCCTCAACCGCATCCTCGCCATGCTCATCAACGAGGCCGCCGACGCGGTTTTCTGGGGCGTCGCGCCCGCCCCGGACATCGACCTGGCGATGACGAAGGGCGTCAACTATCCGAAGGGCCTGCTCCGGTGGGCCGATGAGATCGGGCTCGACACCGTGCTCGCGTGGCTGAACGACCTGTGCGAGGAGTACGGCGAGGCCCGGTATCGCCCCTCCCCCCTGCTCCGCCGCATGGTCCGCGACCGTCAGACGTTCTTTCCCGAAGCGACGTAGGGCGTTCTCGCGTTCTCGCGTTCTAACGTTCTAACGATTATGACCGAACAGGAGCTTGCCGAGCGAATCGTGGCGCAGATGATGAGGAACGACGCCTTCAGCCGGTGGCTCGGCATCGAGGTGGCGGCGGTGTCGCCGGGGCGGGTGGAGGTCCGCATGGCGGTGCGTGAGGAGATGCTCAACGGCTTCCGCGTGGCGCACGGGGGCATCGCCTATGCGCTGGCCGACAGCGCCCTCGCCTTCGCCTCGAACACGCGGGGACGCGTGGCGCTCGCGCTCGAAAACAGCATCTTCTACCCCGCCCCCGTGCACGCCGGCGACGTGCTCACCGCCGTGGCCGAGGAGGTCGCCGCCGCGAACCGGGTGGCCGCCTATAACGTAACGGTCACCCGCGCCGACGGCACGAACGTGGGCGTCTTTCGCGGCTCGGTGTATCGCACGAAGAAGGCGCACTTTTGACCCGGCGCGCCCGGCCCTTTCCGATTCCCTCACCTTTTCTCACCGCACATGAAAGAAGCCTTTATCATAGACGGCCTCCGGACGCCCATCGGCAAGTTCGGCGGCGCCCTCGCCACGGTGCGGGCGGACGACCTCGCGGCGCTCGTGCTCCGGCGGCTCCTCGAACGGCGCCCGGACGTCGATCCCGCCGCCGTGGACGACGTGTACCTGGGCTGCGCCAATCAGGCGGGCGAGGACAACCGCAACGTGGCGCGCATGGCGCTTCTGCTCGCGGGCCTGCCGCCCACGGTGCCCGGCGTGACGGTCAACCGGCTCTGCGCCTCGGGCATGAGCGCGGCGGTGGAGGCGGCCCGCGCCCTCCGCCTCGGCGACGGCGACCTGTACGTGGCCGGCGGCGTCGAGCACATGACGCGCGCGCCGTACGTCCTTTCGAAGACGAGCCGCCCCTTCGGCCGCGACGCCGAACTCTTCGACACGAGCATCGGCTGGCGCTTCGTCAACCCGAAGATGGCGGCGGAGTACGGCGTCGATTCGATGGGATGCACCGCCGAGAACCTCGCCGAGATGTTCGACATCAGCCGCGAGGATCAGGACCTTTTCGCCGCGCGCTCGCAGGCGAAGGCCGCCGCGGCGCGCGCGCGGGGCCGCTTCGCCCGGGAGATCACGCCCGTCGAGGTCCCCCGCCGGAAAGCGCCGCCGCTCGTCTTCGACGCCGACGAGTTCATCCGCCCGGGCACGACGCCGGAGGTGCTGGCGAAGCTCCGACCGGCCTTCCGCGAAGGCGGCGCCGTGACGGCGGGCAACGCCTCGGGCATCAACGACGGCGCGTGCGCCCTCCTCCTGGCCTCCGAAGACGCCGCCGCGCGTTTCGGCCTGACCCCGAAGGCGCGCCTCGTGTCCTCGGCGGTCGTCGGCGTGGAGCCCCGCATCATGGGCATCGGGCCGGTGGAGGCCGCGCGCAAAGCGCTCGCCCGCGCCGGCCTCACCTTCGACGACGTGGCCGTGATCGAACTCAACGAAGCCTTCGCCGCGCAGAGCCTCGCCGTCATCCGGCAGTGGGGCCTGCCCGACGACGACCCGCGCCTGAACCCGAACGGCGGCGCCATCGCCCTCGGACATCCCCTCGGCATGACCGGCGCCCGACTGCTCCTCACCGCCGCCGCCGAACTCGAAGTCCGGAACGAACGCTATGCGCTGTGCACCCTGTGCGTCGGCGTCGGACAGGGCATGGCGACCGTGATCGAACGGGTGTGACGGATCGCGCGTAGGCGCCGCGTTTTTTAGCATGGCGAAGGAGGCAAACGGAACGCCTTCGCCTGATCAGGGCCGCGATGAACGCCGACGCCGAACCGTGAGGGGTTCGCCGGAGCCGGTATTCGCGGGGGCGTGTCTCCGCTCCCCTTCGACGTCGTTTCGCGCCGAGGATTCACGGGAAGGCGCGGGATTTCCGGCGCGACCAAGCGTATGTTTCGGCGAACGTTCAAACGCGCCAACGAATCAACGAACCCATGAGATACACGCTTGCCCTGTCCGTCGTCCTGGTCACGGCCGTCGCCCTCCTCGGAGGCTGCCGGCGCGGGCCGGAGGCCGAGGTCGTCGTGGAGGACACGGAGTTTCTGCCGTTCGAGAACATCGGCCTCGGGCCGAACAGCACCCTCCCCGACACGACGGAGGTGGTCCTGCGCACGGAAGCGGAGTGGGACGCCTACCGGAGCCGCCTCCATTCGGTGGGCCCGTTCAAAAAGGTGGACTTCACGCAGGAGATGGTGGCGCTCGTCGCCGTGCCGTCGCCCTCGGGCGGGTACGGCGTGGAGGTGGAGACCGTGGAGAAGAAGGGTGGCGTCGTCACGGTGAGCTACGTGATCTACGGGCCGGACAAGGACTGCATCCCGGTCGAGGGCCGCGCCGTGCCGTATCAGGCGGTGAAGGTGCGCCGCGCCGAGGGGACGGTGCGCTTCGCGCATCGCACCGAGACGTTGCCGTGCACGTTCAAGTGACGCGAGGGGGTAAAAAATAGCGGGGCCGCTCCACCAAACGGCCCCGCTCGCTGTGTATCTCTCAGACGTGAAGCATGAGAGGGACTTGCAGGGGTTATGATAAACAATCGGGCGGCCCGGGGCTGCCGGTGAAGTACGTATCGTGACGTAGGCAAACCCCCGACACGCGGGCTTCGCGCAAAGGCTCAGAGTTTCCGGGCGTATCGGTGCGTCTCAAGGGTCGGAATCAGGTAGAGCATGGGCGCGAAGGCGAAGAGGAGCGTCCGCAGGGTGTGGCCCTCCAGCGGAACGAAGAAGGCGATTCCTCCGATGACGAGCAGGACGAGCGACCAGAAGATCATGCGACGGGCGCCGTAGGCGTTGATTTCGCACCACAACTCCTCCGATTCGAACGACTTCGCGAAGCGCATCCCGTAGAAGAGATTGCGCTTGACCTTGCCCCGGAGCAAGGGCAGAGACAGCCCGATCACCAGCGCGGAGCAAAAGACGTTGCTCAGTCCGAGGATGAGGTTGATCGAAGCCATGAGCCACAAGAGGGTTGGGTTCGCCTCCCGGGCGCCTCACACCGGCACGATGCTCGGCGTGAGGACGCCTTCGGACTTGAGGTAGGCATACGGGTCGTGCTCGAGGGCGCCCTCGGGGAGCCAGTCCCACAGCCGGCCGAGGTCTTTTCGGATCTGTTCGGTGAAGAACGACGGGATCTCGGTCGTTTCCTGTTCGAAGAACGCCCGGAACGCCCGATCCTCGTCGAGCAGCCGCCGCACCTCGGTGAAATACCGGATCTTTCCCCAGCCTTCGAAGGTGACGGCGCGGATCACGTTCATCGTCTTCGGGATCCAGCCCCGGTTCGCCTTTATGCGACGAGCGATGGCGCGGCGGGAGAACGAATGGCGATGGAGGTCGATCATCCGGTCGTAGAAGTCGGGCCAGTCGTAATTTTTCGGGCGGACGTTCATCGCGCCGTTGTTGTTGAGGAAGTGGAAGGGAAAGGGGAGGACGCGATCCTGGCGCTGGTATTCGAGGTTGAGCGGGGCGCTCCGGCCGAAGGCGGTGAGCATGGAGTAGGCGGGGAAAGCGCCGGGCGCGCGGTCGAGGAAGAGCTTCGTCAGTTCGAAGGGCCCGTCGCCTTCGTCGCAGTCGAGGCCGAGGACAAAGTTGGCCTGCAGATAGGGCAGATGGCTCAGGATCATGTTGACCTGGTCGGACACCTGCAACACCTTGTCGCGCCCGAGGGTCTTGCCGGTCTTCGTCTTGTAGCCCATGTCATACCACGACTCGATGCCGGGCAGGATGGCCTTGAAGCCGTTTTTCTTCAGGCGCTTCACGTTCGGCTCGGACAGAAGCGAGAGCGTGCTTTCGGCGATGAACTCGACGCTTCCGGGCGGGACGGCCTCCTCGATGGCGTCGAGGTAGTCGTTGAAGCGGACGCCGAAGTTGGGATCGTGCCAGCCGACGATGGGACGCTTCATCTTTTCGCGGACGAAGCGGAGGTCGGCCTTCATCTCGTCGAAGTCGAGGGGCTGATAGGGCACCACCGAATCGACGCAGAAGCTGCACGTGTACGGGCATCCGAGGCTGCCGAGCATGGCGACGACCTGGATGAGCGGGGCCTTCTCCATGAGCCGCTCGACGTACTTCCACCGCGCGCGCACGCTGGGCAGCTGCGCCGGCTGCCGGTCGGCGGAGAGGTAGACGCCCTCGGGACGGTGCGGCGCGCAATCCCGGAGCATGTCGTCGAGGACGGACCGGTCGGTGAAGCCGAGGACGTAGTCGAAGAACCGGGCGGCGTCTTCAGGGTAGCACCGCGAGTGGGGACCGCCGAGCGCGGTCACGGCGCCTTTCGCGCGGTAGTAGTTGCTCAGCGCATAGGCGACCTGCGCCGACTGCGTGAACGCGCCGATGATGACGAGGTCGAGGTCGTCCGGCAGCGGCTCGAGCAGC
>JALSSK010000030.1 GCA_026984335.1 Rhodothermales bacterium | reverse complement strand
TGGGCCATTACTCGTGAGCACATCTCCCCTGGTATAGTGTGTCCTCAAGCAGCACACTGCCTCGGCTGTGTCAAGCGGTGTGATTTCAGTGTGGGTTCTTCTTGCCTTTCTATTTATCACAATCAGGAGATTTCTCATGCGCAATCCCAAAATACGTCTAATCTTGGCGACCATCCTGATACTTGTCTCATCTTGTAGCATGACGGTGACTTCATATGCACAAGAGATTCAAGATCTATTTCGTCATGAACTCCGGGAACGCAATTCGCTAACAGACGCTCAGCGTGCCTTGCTGAATCAATTCGAAATCCAAGGTCCGATCAAAGCGGTCAACCTCGCCAGAACGATTGACCTTTCATTCCTGGAGCAGGCAGAGCACGTTCGACTGAATATTTCAGAGAATAAACGTTTTCATGCAGAATTTTTCAGAAAAGACGATTACGGGCCGGGAAACTATGTCTGGAACGCACGTCTGCCGGAGGTAGACGGCAGTGCGGTTCTCGTAGTCAACGATGGGCAGTTGACGGGTATAATACGAGCCTATAAGCTTGCGGAATACTATCAGGTGACTCCTCTTGGAGATGGCCTGTATGCGATCGTAACAATAGATCCCGCAAAATTGGGCCCTGATGAGTCGGATGACGTGTATCAAAGTATGAAAAAAAATGACAATGATATAAAAGAAAGACAAACCCAGATCCGCGAGCCTGGCGCAGCCGCATCGTCCAGCACCACCACGTTCGACATCATCGTCTTCTACACTGATGATGTAAGGGCGGAAGCAGAAGCCGAGCTTACCTCAATCGAGTCTGAAATCCAGGGTGCAACAAGCGAGTTAAAAACAATTTATAGCGACAGCCAGTCAGGACTCGATGCCAACCTGGTCCACATGGAGGAAATCTCCTTTACGGAAACAGGGAATTCGAACAACGACTTGTCGACTTTTTCAAACAATCCGGACGTTCAGTATAAGCGAGATCGTTACAATGCGGATCTTGCCGTTCTTATTACAAAAACGTTGGATGTGTTTAATGAGAGTATTATTTGTGGACAGGCCACGATCGACACAGATTACGAGGATGCATATGCCATCGTTAGGCGCTCTATTTGTTTGGTCGGTAATTTTACGATGCCGCACGAGATAGGGCATCTTCAGGGTGGATATCATGATGATGACCCCAACCCCAACCCCTTCTATGCCCGAGCGTACAACGCGGGAACCTATCGAACCGTCATTTCTAAGTTTGACCCAAGCAGCACGCGGATTGGCTACTTCTCGAATCCGGATGTGATCGCGCCCGGCTATGGCGTCACGGGCACGAGTTCACGCGACGTCGTCCGTCGAATGGAAGAGACCGCCTCAAAGATCGCCGGATTTGAGACCTTCTCGCCGCTGAGCGCTTCCGTGAATGGACCTATCTGCCTCCAGGAAGGCAGTAACGGCCTGTTCTCAGCCGGAGTCAACGGCGGCTTCGGCATTCCGGTGAGTGATTTCGAGTTCATGCGTCTTTGCGGGGGCGGAGCCGGTGCGGATGGCAGTCGGCCCCAGCCTATGGATGTGAATTGTGACGAATGGACGTACATCACAACCATGACGGGTACCTCTGCCTTCTCGTTCGGTAGTGATCGTCACGAGGACTTCCTCATTCGAGCCATCGTAGATGACGAGAATCAGACGACGATCACTACGTCATCGAAGTACGTCGAGGTGCGCCCACTCGAGGAGGGTCCCTGTCCCTCGGGTCCGGAGCCATTGTTGACGACGGCTGCGGAGAACGGAGACGTAGTCGAGGGGTTAGAAATGCAGCCTGATGCCTTTGACTCGCCGTCCTTCAGTCTGTCGCAGAACTATCCCAATCCATTCAATCCGGCTACGCGCATCGATTTCAGCATACCGGAGACCATGCCGGTCAGGCTGGTCGTCTACGATATGCTCGGTCGCGAGGTGGCGCGCCTGGTCGACGCCGTTCCGGCTCCCGGCGTGCATCAGGTCAACTGGGAGAGCGGTGGCCTTCCGAGCGGGCTGTACCTGTATCAGATGCAGGCGGGCGCCTTCCGGGAGATCAGGCACATGCTGCTCTTGAAATAGTGTCACCCGAACAGACGAAATCATGAACCGCCTTCTTCGTTACGCCGTGCTCCCGGGTGTCCTTGCATACGGTCTCTGGGCCGGAGCAGGGTGCGATTCGGTTGCACCGGAAGAGCCGCCGCCGGAGCCGGACGTGCCGATCACGCTCACCTGGACGCCCCTGAACGGCCCACGGGCGGGCGGTAGCTTCGCCGGCGTACTGGTCACCGATCAGGGCGCCATCGTCGCGGGTCTGCACGACGGAATCCACTGGACCGACGATGAGGGCCGGAGCTGGCAACGTGGAGAAGGCTTTCCCCCGGTCGAAGTGCGCTGGCTCGTGAAAGACGCCTCCGGACGTCTCTTCGCTAACCTCCATGTGTCCGAGGACGGCGGGAAAAGCTGGCGCGAGACCTCCCTTCGGACCCCCATCGTGAAGCTGGCTGCCGGACCGGACGGCAGCGTTTACGCGCTCACCTTCCACGACGGTCTCCAGCGCACCGAGGACGGCGGCGTCACCTGGCAGGCCGGCAGCGCCCGGCTCGACGACCAGCGCGAGTTGCCCGACCTGCTGGTGCAGGACCTGGTCGTCGATGCGCAGGGCAACCTCTTCGCCGCCACGCTCGAAGGCGGGGTGGTGCGGCGTCCGGCGGGCGCCACGACCTGGCAACAGGCAGGGCTGGACGGTGTGCCGCTCAACGTGCTGGCCGCTGATCCGGACGGCGTGCTCTACGCAGGAGGTCGCCTTGCGCCGGGATTCTACCGTTCGCGCGACGCGGGCACGACGTGGGAACTGATCGATGATCGCCCGCCCCAGTTGGCTTTCATTTACGCCCTCGAGACCGACGACTCGGGAACGGTCTACGCAGCGACTCTCGGAAACCGGTTGTATCGTTCGCAGGATGGAGGCAACTCCTGGCAGCGCCTGCCCTGGGTACCTCCACCACTCGCGCTCTCGTTGACGGCCCGCTCCGACGGGCGACTCCTGGTCAGCACGTACGAGGGGCTGTGGCAGCTCCGCCCGGACGATCCCGTGGCCGAACAAATCGGTGTGATCCCCGCCGGCATCAGCGTCATGATGGCGCACCAGGGCCGGATTCTCGCAGGACTTTCCACCGGCGCTGCGGGCGGATTGTATCGTATGGAAGTGGAGGAAGACAAGTGGACGAGGCTGCCTTTCGGCGGCATCCTGGTGACGTTCACCGCCTGGACACAGGCCCCGGACGGTCGTCTCTTTATCGGGACGACGACCGGACAGGAGGCCTCAGACGGCAACGTCTACGTCTCGTCCGACGGCGGCATTTCCTGGACGTCCACCGACCTGCCGTTGGCCGCCGTCAAGGCCCTGGTCTACCTCGAAACGGGTGAACTTCTGGCGGGCGTCACCGGCAGCATCTTCTCCCGGACCCCCGAGGGGGGCGTCTACCGCTCCGCCGGCAGCGGCCAACCCTGGCGCTTCGAAAGGCTCGACACCGACATCCACGCGCTGGCGGCCTTCCCGGACGGAACGTTGCTGGCCGGCGGACGCAACGCCGAAGGCAAAGGTCGTCTGTTTCGTTCGACCGACCGCGGGAGAAGCTGGGACCGGCGCACGCTGGACGAGGACGATCCGGTCGTCGAGGCGCTGGCCGTGGACGGGCGGGGCTATGCCTACGCAGGCGCC
Organism: Rhodothermales bacterium; assembly: GCA_026984335.1. Classification (GTDB taxonomy): domain Bacteria; phylum Bacteroidota; class Rhodothermia; order Rhodothermales; family ISCAR-4553; genus JALSSK01. Next base: position 1,658 of record JALSSK010000030.1, on the reverse strand, counting down.
GCCGCGCACGGCATCTATCGATCTACGGACAAGGGCCGGTCCTGGCGACTCGTGGCGTCCAACCTTTCGGGCATCGCGGTCCACAGTCTGCTGGCGGGTCCGGGCGACGTCCTCTACGCAGGTACGGAGCAGGGGCTCTATGCATCGAGCAACGGGACGGACTGGCGCCCGACGGGTGAGAACCTGGGCCCGGTGTCGATCTCGTCGCTGGTCTTCGACACGGCGGGGTATCTGTATGCGGGGACGGCCACGCAAGGGGTGCTGCGGGGCAAGCCTGCATTTACGACTTCAAGTCTGCGAACGAGGTAGGGGACCCCGGCCGCACGCGCAGGCCCGGAAACTTCGGCGCTTCCCGTTCATCAAGCTACTTTATCTCGTGGAAAAATCGCCTTTTCCGGAAACGCCATGGACGCTCTATTTCGGATGAGCGTCACGGGCCTGATCGCGCTCGCTTGCCTGACGCCCGGCTGTGAAGCGCCCCCTTCGAACGACGCGCCTCCCGAAGCCGGAGACTATACCATCCATACGGACGAGTCCGGCTATGAAGCGGACGTTTCCGAGACCCACGTCAAACTCAAGCGCCCCATTCGCTTCACGTTCACCAACCGAGCCCCTCAAGCGGTTTACGTGCCGTCGTGCCAGGGGGCCGTCTCGCCCATCCTGGAAAAATGGGTGGCCGGCCTGTGGGTTTTCACCTTCAGCCCGCCGCGCATCATGTGCCGGAGCGAGCCCCTCGAAATAGCCCCCGGCGATTCCCATACGCAGGCCTTCCACATGTCGGCGGGACGGCCCGGCCACCCCCGTATTTTTGCCCAGTGGGCGCCGGAGCGTGTGGAGGGCACGTATCGTCTCGTCTGGCAAGTCTACCGGTCGCGGGAGGCCGCGCTCGAAGAGGACACGACGGCGCTCGTCCTGCTCGACGCGCGTACCTCGAATCCCTTCCGCATCCGGGTAGACTGACTGGAGAGTCGTTTTTTGCGTGAAGCGAACCCGCCCCCGTCCCGGCGGCGAATTCACCCAATCCGCACCCCCTCACCCGGCGTGACGATGCGCCTCGGCGTCGCGGAGTTGCCGCCCGTGCTCCTCGATGATGTCGAGCGAGAGCAGGGATTCGCGGACGAGCGAGAGCGCCGCATAGGCCAGGCACCCGATGCCCGCGCCGAGCAGTCCGAGCACGATCCACCGCGAGGCGCCCGACCATTCGAGAAAAATGACGCCGAGCAGGCTCGCCAGCGCAAAGAGGGCGACGCACACGTAGAGCGAGACGAGCGTGTTCCGAAACAGAAACGCCCGCCGCATCAAGCGCCGCACCACGGCTTCCGAGGTCCGGCCCGCGTGCTCGAGGAGTTCGTGCATCTCGTCGTGGAGGCGGTTGAAGCGGAACGCCGTGGAGAGGATGAGCAGCGCCACGCCGGGCAGGAGAATGAGCGGCGTCAGCCAGAGTCCGGTGAGGTCCATGATCGCGGGGAAAGAGGGAGCGGTCGGCGGAGAAGACGGGGGCGGGTGTCACATCGGGCGCGGCTCATTCGTCCTGTCTGTGCCGGCCCGCATGGGTTAGGTGCAGCTTCTCATCCAAACGTTAGCGAAAGCCGCTATGCTCCGCACCCTGATTCACAGACGCCTCGACGTCGAGGCCGAGCGCCTCGGCGCCTCGACGG
>JALSSK010000029.1 GCA_026984335.1 Rhodothermales bacterium | reverse complement strand
CCGTGGGTACATGCGTTATAGCCGCCGGGTGGTAAACCGGGCATCACTCGGAGCCGCTCTATTGCTCTTTGGAGGCGCAGGGATGGTGCTGGGGCGGACCGGCGACGAGGGTTTGCTGCGTGTCTTCGGGCTGGCGGCTTTGGCTTTGCCGCTGCTTACCTGGGTGCAGTGGCAGAGCGCCATCTTGCGGGGACTAAAGCAGATTGTGAAGGGGCTGGTGCCGCTGGAAGTGCTGCGCGCCGGCCTGTTGCTGGTCGGCTTGCTCGCAGGGGTGCTCTGGATGGGAGCGCCGGCCCGGGCCACGACGGCCATGGGGCTCCAGGTAGGGGGGCTGGCGCTTTGTGGACTGGTGGCCTACGGATGGCTCCGCCGGGGAGTGCCGCCGCCGGTACGCCAGGCCCGGCCAGAGATACAACCCCGGGTGTGGCTGCAGACAGCGCGGGCAATGCTTCTCATCGACGGGTTCAACGTGTTGCTGTTTCAAGTGGACACGCTCATGGTTGGGACCCTGGTGAGTACCACGGAAGCGGGCCTCTATGCAGTGGTCGGTAAGGTGGCGAGCCTGCTGGCGTTCCTCCTGGTGGCTGTCAATACGGTGCTGGCCCCCCTTGCCTCCGAACTGTATAGCCGGGGCGAACGAGACGAACTGCAGCGGGTGGTCCGTCTCGGGGCAAGCATGGTGGCCTTGGCAGCATCCATCGGGGCCGTCGGGCTGCTGGTTTGGGATCGGGAGATCTTGGGGCTCTTTGGGGAGGCCTTCACCGAGGGGACGCCGGTGTTGTGGATCCTTGTGGGTGGGCAACTCGTCAATGCTCTGGCCGGGCCGGCTATCCTCCTGCTGAACATGACCAACAACCAGAACGTTTCGGCGCGGATTCTGGGCCTGAGCGGCGTGCTCAATTTGGTGTTGAACAGCATCTTGATTCCCTGGTGGGGGCTGACCGGCGCGGCCACGGCTACGGCCATAACTATGTTCTTCTGGAACGTGTCAGGGGCTGTGATGGTATGGCGCCGGTTGAACCTGGTATCGGTTGCCCTTCCGCCCCGCTTTTGGAAATCTTTATGAGGGGCATCCGCCCCAGCGCCGACTCCGGTGGCACCCATGCCAGACCTCCAGCCCGTCTTTCTCTTCTCTCTGCCCAGGAGCGGTTCCACGCTGCTTCAACGCCTGCTTGGGGCCCACCCGCACATCGCCACCGTGTCCGAGCCCTGGGTCTTGTTGCCAATGTGCTATTCGATGCGCTCCTCAGGGCTCTTTTCCGAATACAACCACCAGTTTTATTACCGGGCGTGGAAAGACTTCGTCAGGCAACTCCCCGAGGGAGAGAAGGGTTACCGAGAGGCCCTGCGCGCCTTTGCCCTGGATCTCTACGGCCGGGTCTCGCCCCCCGGTGCCCGCTACTTTCTAGACAAGACCCCCCGCTACCACCTGATCGCCGGCGATATCATGCGGCTTTTCCCGGAAGGCAAGTTCATCTTTCTCTGGCGGAATCCCCTGGCGGTTACGGCTTCCATTATGAACACTTGGGCAGAGGGGCGGTGGAACCTGCACGTCTTTCGCATCGACCTCTTTAAAGGGTTGGCTACGCTGGCGGAGACGGCACGCAAGGCTGGAGACGGCGCTTTCTTTCTCCGCTATGAGGACCTGGTCTTGCACCCGGAAGAGCAGATGGCTGCGCTGTGTCGCTACCTGGATGTGTCGTTCGACCCTGCCCTGTTGCAAGACTTTTCGGGAGTGCGGTTGACCGGACAGATGGGGGATCGGTGGGGAACGGCGGAGTACCAGGAGGTCAGTGCGCGGTCGTTGGATCGGTGGCAGCAACAGGGGATGAACCCCCTGCGCCGGGCCTGGATGCGTCGCTATGTGCGCTGGATTGGGGATCACCGCCTGGCCGTGATGGGATATGACGAACGGGAACTTATGCGCCAGCTCGATGCCACCCCACGCACGATGCGCCGATTGGGCTCCGACCTCGTTCGTATGGGACGTCACGTACTCCAGCCCTGGGTGGAACCGCACATCGTTCGCGACAAGTGGCGGCGGCGGAGACAACCGGCCGAAGTGGTGGCGCACGCCTAATGCCGTCGTTCAGAAGGCCGGCGCGGCCGGTGACCCGGCCTTCGGGGCCGGCACGTGGGAAAAGATGTTCTGGACGAAGGCTTCGACGGTGTTTTCTGAGGCGAACCGCCGGGCCGAAGCGACCTCGAAGAGGGTATGCCGGGGCTGGCGCACACCAATCGTCGGCTTTTCGGCCAGATCGGTCGGCGAGGTAGGGTTGGCCGTGAGACCGAGGCGCAGGGTTTCTGTCAGGCGTCCCATGAGGCCATAGTCCCGGCTGAGTACAGGACGTTCGGCAGCCGCGGCGTGGATCAAAATGCCGCTGAAACCAACGTGTTGCCGATACGGCGCCAAGATGATACCGGCCATGTGAAAATAGTCCTGTACGTTCTTCGGATGGGATGAATGAATCCTGTACGATAACCTGCAGATCCGGGCGCTGCTGAAGGCGCTGAAGGGCCTCGATCGGGGGGCGAGCCCTTTGCATTCGCACCGCACGCCGAAGAAGAGAAATGCGCGTCAACCTGGAGCTATCCCTAGGCTGGCCCACAGAGTTTCCGGAGACCGGCGGGGCGGAGCGGGCATGGCGCGGGGCAAATTGTTCAAGGGAGGGGGCGTTCGAGACGGAGGCGTTGATACAGGCCCGAGGCCCATCCCATCAGCAGCGTGAGCATCAGGACGTTTAAGGCGAGGAAGAAGGGGGGAGAAGTGTTGCTGGCCGGCAGCAGCGCCATCAGGCACACGCCCGCGATCAGACCCTGAAGTCTCCATCGGGGTGGGGCTGTAGGGGTGCGGTACACACGGATCGCCCCCCAGATGTTTCGGAGCCATACGAAGATCATCGCCAAGAGCCCGAGCAGTCCGTATTTGTACCACAGGGCAAGAAAGCCGTTGTGGGTGAACGATTTCGTGATGGATAAGCCATAGACGATGTCGAAGTATCGATACGATACACCGGGTCCATAGCCCAGGATCGGATTGATCCGGATACGTTCCCACACGGCCTTGTATTCAAGGAAGCGATTGAGCATCGAGACGTCCTTGCTTGCGGCGGATCCGATGCTGAGCAGCCGATCCAGCAGGCCGGCCAGGATGAGGGGGACGAGGTCGCCAAAGAGGAGCAAGGCCACCACGAACGTGCCCGTGCCCGCGTAGAGCCCAAAAAGGAGCAGGCGCTTCTTCTGGGAAAGAGGAATCAGAAGCAGTAGGATCAGGCTGCCAAAAGCGAAGTCAGCCCAGTAGCCACGGCTCTGGGTCATCAGGAGTCCGATAAAGAAAAAGAAGAAGCCGACCAGAAGAACGAGGCGATGGGACCATCGCTTTACGGTGATCAGGAGCACCAGCAAGATCAACGAGGGGATCATTACGAACATCTCGTAACTCGGCGCGCGTCCACGCACGACTTCCCAGGCCTGTGTGGCGTTCAATAACGTTTCCCGGTAGTTGAGATATTTGCCCGCCGTAATGAAAAATCCCAGCCATAAGATGAGACCAAGAACGAGCGTAGGGCCGTGTCGGTAACGGAGGCAGAGTTCTTTGACGGGGAAGTAGAAGGCCAGCATGGAGAGGGCGATCCACTCGCTGAGGCCATCACGGAGCTTGCCCCCAAAGACCAGGGTGAGGCCGAAGGCCAGGGTCATCCACACGAGAAAAAAAGCTACGCCCCGGTCGGAGGGGTCCCTGATCAGGCGGTTCTGATAGAGGAAGAGGCGGGTGAAGTACCAGTAGGTAAGGAAACTGAGGTAGTAAAGGCCGTAAAGAATTTCTTCGGGTTGGAAGCCTTCCTTGAAGCGGGAGAGGACGACGGCTCCAGCCAGCACCACACACAGGTTGAGCAGCGGGTGGCGGAAGAGGTACCACGCGCCGATGCCGGCGAGCAACAGCGCCGGGAAGAAGGGCAGTATCTCCGGGGCGGCCCAGGTCAGGAACGCCAGGATCAGGAGTCCGAAGCCGAAGCCGGCCCGGATGAGCGTGCGGCCCCACGCGCCGAGCGTCTCCGGTGTCAGCGCGAGCGTCTTCATGCGGAGGGGGCGCCGTTGGCGGCGTCACCGTCGGCGGCGGCCTCGCGCAGACGGCGGGCGAAGACGGTGTGGTTGCGCTGCCACCACTCATAGGTCAGGACGAAGATCACGGCGAGCAGCAGGGCCGAGAGCGTGGCCGCGATGCAGAGGATCGAGCGCTTCGGTTTGTCTTTCTCCACCGGCGGCACGGCGGGGTCGAGCACCTGCACGGCCTCCTTGTCGCGCTCCTCCTCGAAGCGGGCCTGCTCCAGCATCGGCGCGACGAGCTCGAGCGTGCGCTCCTGGATGGTGCGCTCGAGCGTCAGGTCGGCGTATCGCCGGACGGCGGCGGGCACCTCGTCCTGCGCGATGGGCAGGACGCGCTCCCGGCCGTTGAGCGCCTGCCGGTATTTCCCCTCGGCGGCTTCGACGAGCGCGCGGAGGTTCCGGACCTGCGGGTTCTCCGGCCCGAGGGTCGCGCGCAATGCCTCGTACTGGATCTCCAGCTGAAGGGCATTCACGCGAAGCTGCGCAATCTGCTCGAAATAGGCGGTCGTCTGCGCTTCCAGGTCGAAGACGCCGTAGTGCTCCTGAAACGCCTGCAGCGAATCGAGCAGGGCCGCCCGCGCCTGCTCGGCTTCCAGGTAACGTTGCTCGACGTACCGCCGGAAGTTGCCCGCCGTCTCCGAGGAAAGCTTTCCGTTGATCTCGTTGAGCCGGGCCACGAAGAAGTTCGCCATGTCGGCGGCGCGCTGCGGGTCCTTGTCGTAGACCTCCACCGAGAGGAACTCGTACTCGTCGTCGATCAGGAATTCGGCGTTGTCGGCGAGGGTTTCGATGGCGTCCTCGCGCGGGGTGTCGCTGTCCTCATACGCATAGACGTGCACGAGGTCGAACGCATCGACCACGCTTTCGAGCATGGTGCGGCTGCTGAGGATGGCCAGGTAGCGCATGTAGTCCCCGCCGCCGCCGAGGATGGATTGCGCGGCGGAGGAGAGGTCGCCGAGGAGCGCCGAGGCCAGCCCGCCGGAGGCCCCCTCGGGCAAGAGGAGCCGGGTCGAGCCTTTGTACCAGTTCGGCAGCAGGAGCGAGATCACCACCGAAAGGACGGCCGCGCCGCCCGTGACCCAGGCGATGAAACGGCGGCGGCGGTAGAGCGTGCCGAGCATCGACCACAGGTTCTGCTCCGCTCGTCTCTCCCGGCCCGGGTCGGGCGGGTGAATCAACTCGTCGAAAGTATCGCTCGTGGGGGTCAGACTCATGGAGCGGTTGGATTATCTCGTGATGGCGGCGAAGGCGGTGATCAGGCCCGCGATGGTCGAGACGCCGG
>JALSSK010000028.1 GCA_026984335.1 Rhodothermales bacterium | reverse complement strand
CAGTATATGAGCCATGAAAGCCCGAGAATACCTGGAAAAACATCTCCGCTGGATCTCGAACGACAGCATCGGCTGGGAGCGGCTCGCCTTTACGGAGGTCACCGTTTTCGAGCCGGTGTCGCTCGTCGATGCCGCCGTCGATATCGCGTGGGATCGGCTGATGCCCCCCGGCGCGCTCGAACGCCCGGCCCTCGACGTGTTCAGCCGCGACGGGATGATCGTCTTTCGCCTGTGCATGGAACCGCTGACGCGGGCGCTGGCGAAGGCGGCATGAGCGGGACGAGGTGCGGAAGCCGGGTCAATCGTCGCTGAAATCCCGGTGTCCGAAGTAGTGAAGGACGTACTTGAGTTTCATGGCTTTCTGCTTGCCGAAGCCGGGCAGGGCCAGGACGCGCTTCTCGATCTCGGGGAAATCCGCCCCGTCGTTCCACAGGTTGGCCGCGTTGCCGTCGTACGTTTCCGTGAGCATCCTTGCGATGGCGTGCGTATAGTCGGCCATGACGTTGGTGAAGCGGTGCACGGCGGGCTTTTCCGCGAAGCGTTCCCGAAGCTCGTCGGGCTCCATCGCGGCGATTTTCTTCACGTCGAGGTGGCCGAGGCGGTTGCGGAGGCGAAGCGGACCGGTGAAGGCGTATTCGGCGCGGACGCGCTGGTCATAGAGAAGCCCGAGGAGCGCCGCGTTCGGATCGTCGCGGAGGTACCGGTCGGCCTCGGGGTCTCCGGTGAGGACGCCTTCGGTGTGGTACCGGTTGAGCATGCGAACGAGGCCGCCGTCGAAGTGGCTGTAGTCGAGCGGGGGGATGTCGAGAGGAGGCATGGGATCTATCCTGGGTGAAAGGGGGCGGGTCACAATCGTTCCGGTCCGAGGTTCAAACGTTCAGACCCGGATCATCTTTCTCCATTTCGGGCCTTCGGGCGTATCCATCACCTCGATGCCGAGGGCCGTGAGTTCTTCACGGATGGCGTCGGCGCGGGCGAAATCGCGGGCCTTGCGGGCGGCCTGCCGCTCGGTGAGGAGCGCTTCGACCTTCTCCGCGAGCGGGTCGGCGGTCGGAGCGAGGGGCGCGGGGGCTTCGCCTTCGGGGGCAAGGATGCCCAGGAGCGCGTTCGTCCGGTCCAGCCACGCCTGCGCGCTTCGGGCCGAGGCTTCGTTGAGGTTGGCCTTGAAGCCGAGGATCAGACGCACCCCTTCGAGCGTCTTCGCGAGCGCCTCCGGGGTGTTGAGGTCGTCGAGCATGGCGTCGAGCGCGGCCTCGTAGAGCGCGTCGAGGCGCGGGCCGAGGCGGTCCTCACCCGGAGCGCCGGCGACCAGGGCCGCCGCCACGTGCGCGGCCGCCTCACGGAAGCGCGTCACGTGCCGGATGTTGGCCTTGAGGGTCTTGAGGGTGAAGTTGAACGGCTTCCGGTAATATCCGGAGAGGAGCGTCATCCGCAACGCCAGCGGATCGACCCCCTTGCCGCCCTCGCTCTCGGGAAGGACGAGGCTCCGCACCGTGAGGAAATTCCCCAGCCGCTTCGACATCTTCTCCCCTTCGACCTGAAGGAAACGGGTGTGCACCCAGTGCCGGGCGAACGGCTTTTTGCCCGTGAGGCTCTCCGACTGCGCGATCTCGCATTCGTGGTGCGGGAAGATGAGGTCCTCGCCGCCCGCGTGAAGGTCGAGTTGTTCGCCGAGGTATTCCATCGACATCACGGAGCACTCGATGTGCCAGCCGGGGAAGCCCCATCCCCAGGGGCTGTACCATTGCATGAGGTGCTTCTCGTCCTTCTTCCACAGGGCAAAGTCGCGCGGATCCCGTTTTTCGGGATCGACCACCACGTCGCGGACGGTCTGCTCGAGCTCCGCCGCTTCCCGGTTGCCGGAGAGTTTACCGTATTCCGGAAAGCTCTCGACCGAGAAATAGACGCCCTGCGACGTCTCGTATGCGTGCCCGTTCGCCATGAGCTTCTCGACGGCGAGGATCTGTTGACGCACGTGTTCGGTGGCGCGGGGGCGTACGTCCGGTTCGCGCAGGTTGAGCGTGTGCCAGTCTTCGATGAGGACGTTCGCATAATACCGCGCCAGATCCCATATATTGGCAAAGCGCCGGCCCTCCTTCGAGCGAAGCGCCTTCACCATGCGATCCTCTCCGCTCGGGTCGGAGAGATCGTCTTCGGTGAGGTGCCCCACGTCGGTGATGTTCGTCACGTACGTCGTCCGCCAGCCGATGGCCTGCGCCGTACGGAGGATGAGGTCGGAGGTGAGAAACGAGCGGAAGTTGCCGATGTGGGCATAGGAATACACCGTCGGCCCACACGAATAGAACCGAAGGTGCTCCGGCTCGTTCGGGATCACCGGCTCGACCGTCTTCGTGAGGGTGTTGTACAACCGAAAGGTTTTCTCGGAGTTCATGTCGCTGGCGGTTGGTTCCGTGACGGAGCCGAAAGCGTCTCGGCGTGCGGAGTATAACCAGCGCCGGACTTGGATGTGCCGCATCCTGCAGTCCGGGCGTGACATTCAGAGAGAATTAAGAAACAGACGCGCATTTTTTCGAACGAGACGAGCGGTGTGCGCCTGCCGGTGGAATGGCGCGGTCCGGTTCGTCGTCTAATCCCCCCAGCCCAGCAAGCAAATGAACATCACGGTTTCTCGACTCCGGTCCCTCACGGCGGGACTTTTTGCGCTCGTCGTCCTGGCGGTGAGCGGTTGTGGAAGCACGAAAACGCTCGAGAGTTCGTGGCCCGAACGCCCGGTAGTGGTGGACGGGCACGACGAGGAGTGGTCGGCGCATCGCCTTCCGTTGAAGGATAAAAAGGTGTTGCTCAGCGCGATCAACGACGATGCGAACCTCTACGTCCGTGTGGAGACGCGCGACCGCGCCCTGCAGGCGCAAATGCTCGGGCGCGGCTTCACCGTCTGGCTCGCTCCCGGCGGCGACAAGTCGAAAAAATTCGGCATCCGCTTTCCGCTCGGCATGGCAGGGCGCGGCGCTAAGCTGCTCCAGCGTGCCCGTCGCGACGGCGGCGACCTCGAAGAGCGGTGGCCGCGCATCGAGGCGGAGATGAAGGCGTTCGAGATCGTCGATTCGGACGGGGAGCCGCTCGAACGACGGCTCCGGGTCTCGTCCGAAGACATCATGGTCTCGATGTCGTACGTCGACGGGTTGCTCGTGTACGAGCTCAAGGTTCCGCTCGCCGGGGGAGAAGGGCGCGCTTACGCGCTCGGCGCGACGCCCGGGCAGACGGTGGCCGTCGGGCTGGAGACGCCCGAGATCGAACGCCGGGAGCCGCGCGCAGACCTCGACGAGGGGAACCGTAGGCGCGGCAGGCGCGGCGGCTTCGGCGACGGCCTCGGCGGACGCGGCGCGCGTGGGCAGGCGGGCAGGCTGCGTCCGGCCACCCCGGACCGGCTCGACGTGTGGGCCACCGTGCGCCTCGCCTCGCCCGACGCCGGCGCCGCGGGATAAACGCCCGATACGGTTTCACTCCAAAAAAATATGTCCTCATGAAAAACCATTCGAAGATCTTCGGCCTCCTGTTCGGGGCGGCGCTTGCTCTCGGCGTCGGCCTGGCCGCCCCCGCGCATGCCCAGCGCGGCATGCTCTCGCCCGAGCAGATGAAAGAGCGCATGACCGCCGAGATGGAAGACACGCTTGCCCGGCTCGGCCTCGATGAGGAGACTACGGCAAAGGTGCGCACGATCCTCGCGGCCGGCATCGAGAAGCGCCTGGCGCTCTTTCAGGAAGCGCGCAAGATGCGGAAGCAGGGCGAGGGAAACCGGAGCGCAAGAGGCGCCATACGTGAAAAGATGATGGCGCTGGAGCAGGAAACAGCCTCGGAACTCGCGAGCGTGCTTTCCGAAGAACAGATGGAGCAGTACCGGGAAATCGTCGCTGAGAAGCGGGCCTCCCGGCGAGGCGGCCCCCGGAGAGGACAGTGACGCTTCCCTCACTCGGCCGCCGCTTCGACGGACGGGAGCGACGGACGGGAGCGACGGACGGGAGCGACGGACGGGAGCGACGGACGGGAGCGACGGACGGGAGCGACGGACGGGAGCGACGGACGGAGACAAGGCATTCGAGCCCTCGGGAGCCGGTTTGCCGCCCGGCCGATCCCACGTGGAAACAGGCGCGTCCCGGGAGAGTTTGATCCCTTCCCAAAAACACCACGCACCTCACCATACGCCGATGCGGGGAGATGCCGCATCGCAGGCGAAATAAACGGACAGAACGGGCGTTATTGATTCAGACGAAAACGTACGACGTGTGACCATACCCGCAGGGCGATCCTCGAAGAAGGCCCGTCTTGCCTGAAAAATACCCTATGTCTGTTCGCCTGCTTTTGTTTTTTGGACTGATCTTCGGCAACGTCGCGCCCGGGTTTGCGCAGTCCACGCGGCCGCCCGAGGCCTCGCCGTCCGGCTTCGCGGCTACCGAACGCGCGCGCCCCTTCATCATCGCAGACCTTGCGGTGGAAGGGGTGGAGGACGGCCCGATTCGGGCCTTCGTGAAAAAGGTGAGCGGCCTGCGAGTCGGACAGGAGGTCGAGATGCCCCATGACGTCGCGCTCGCCGAAGCCGTGCGCGCCCTCTACCGGGTCGGTCTTTTCTCCGACGTGAAGATCCTCGAAGCCGCGCGTGAGGGCCGGGATCTCCGGCTGATCCTCCGGGTGACGGAAGCCCCGCGTCTGGCCGGCTATACGTTCGAGGGATTGAAAGAAAAAGACGCGCGCACGCTCGAAAGGGAACTGATGCTCTTTCCCGGGAGCATCCTCCGGCCCGCCGACGTGGAGCGGGCGAGGCAGACGGTGCGAGGGATGCTCCGCGCCGGGGGCTATCCGCTGGCCGAGGTGACCACGCGGCAGACGGAGGCAAAGGCGGGCGGGGTCACGCTCGTCTTCGTGGTGAAGCGGGGACCGCGGGTGGAGGTGGCGGGCATCGAGATCACGGGCAACGAGGCGCTCTCGGACGACGCCCTGCGCAAACGAATGGCTACGAAACCCCGCCGTTGGTGGCGGTTCTGGCGGAAAGCCACGTTCGATCCGGCCACCTATCGCGCCGACCTCGACCGCATCGTCGCCTACTACAACGAACAGGGCTATTATGACGCCCGCATCGTGCGGGATACGAGCTTCGTCCACAACGATGAAGGCGACCCGGAGATGGTGATCGAGGTCGAAGTGGAAGAGGGGCCGCGCTATCACGTCCGCCGCGTCGAATGGACGGGCAATACGGTGCTTTCGGATGCGGAACTCACCGAGACGCTCGGGCTCCACCCCGGCGATCCGTACAACGGTCGGAAACTGGAAGAGAACCTCTACTTCAACGAGGCGGGCACGGACGTGGCGAGCCGGTACATGAACCGGGGACGCCTCCGCTTCAACGTCGCGCCCGACGTCCGCGTGGTCGAAGGCGACTCGCTCGATCTCCACTTCGACCTTTTCGAGGGCGAGGTGTATACCTTCGGCGTCATTGAAATCGCGGGGAACCGGGGGGTGAACGAGCACGTCGTGCGCCGCGAGTTGGCGACGCTCCCGGGCCGGCCGTTCAGCCGCGCGGCCATTCAGGAATCACTCATGCGGCTGATGCAGACCGGCTATTTCAGCCCCGAAGCGCTCGCCGCCGGGCCGGAGATCCGCGTGGACGACGAACGCAAAACGGTGGATCTGATCTATCGCGTGGAAGAAGCGCACAAGAACCCCGTCAGCTTCGGCGGGAGCTATTCGGGCGGTCTGCTCCTTCAGGTCGGGCTGAACCTGAACAACTTCTCTCTCCGCAATCTCGTCCGCCCCTCCCGGTGGAACCCCCTGCCGACCGGCGACGGGCAGCGCTTCTCCCTCGGGGTGCAGACGGGCGGCGCCGACTTTCAGGTGTACAGCCTCGATTTCACCGAGCCGTGGTTTCGGGGCAAGCCCAACCCGCTCGGCTTCTCCGCCTCCTTTGCGCACATCGCCGACGGTTTTCGCTCAGGCGAAAACCTGGGCGGCTCGCTCGACTCCTGGTCGGCCCGCACCTTCCACGACCGCCGGCTCGGCCGCCGCTTCTCAATGTCGACGGGACTCCGGCTGCGCTCGTACGACAACAGGGGATGGACGACCCTTCTGCCCGAGGGCTCCAGCCTCGAACTCGTCTTTGCTCAGAGTTTCACCCGGAGCACGCTCGATCATCCGCTCTTCCCGCATCGGGGCACGATGGCCCAACTGAGCGTAGAGGTGGCTCCGCCGTTGAGCAATGTGCAATACCACAAGTGGCGGCTACGGGGCAAATGGCAGATCCCGCTCACGAAGACGATCGGCCTCGGCCTCTCGGCAGACTGGGGCTATACGGGCTCTCTCACGGGCGAAGACGTCGGGTTTCAGCGCTTCCTCGTCGGAGGCTCGCCCATAGACGCGCAGGGCTTCGAGCCGTTCTTCGGCCAGGACATCGTCTACATGCGCGGGTATCCCTCGCGGGTCATCGGCCCGCGCGAGGCAGACGGAAGCGCCGCCGGCGGACGGGTGCTGAACAAGTATTCGCTCGAGCTCGGATGGAAGGCGGTGCAGAAACCACAGCTGACCGTGATGCCGTATCTCTTTTTCGATGCCGCCAACGCCTGGCGCGGCTTCGACGACTACCGGCCGACCGACCTCTTCAGCGCCGTCGGCATCGGAATGCGCGTGCGCCTGCCCATCCTCGGTCTCGTCGAGTTCAGCTATGGAACCAACCTCGACACCTACGCGCCGCTCGACGGTCACGACGGGTCACGCGGCTGGCGATTCCAGATTTCACTGGGCCGAACGTTTAATTTTTAATGGTGAAATTGTCCTGATTTTGTGGAAAGAGGGAGGACGTGAAGCAGACGGGCAACCTCGAAGGGGAGACTGCGTTTCTCGGGCCGGTGGTAAGCGTGATGTTTACCTCCCGGATGCATGGACGAAAGCCCGGCGTATAACGATACGTCGGGCTTTCGTTTTTTCTTCAGACAGGCATGGCAAAAGCGCTCGGCCCCTTTCGCCGGAGATTGCCTTCGGCCTCCTTGTGCAGGGTTTCCAGTTGTCCGAGCATGGACCGGCACAGCGCCACGGAAGCATAGAGTTGGGTGATCTCTTCGATCGCTTCGCGGCATTGCCCGGAATCTTCCAGATCATGCGCGCTGAGCGCTCGTACGAGCGCATCTATTTCAAGGAGGCAGGACCGAATCATCTCGGTCAGTGACAGCCTTGTCATAGCGATTCCTCCTCTATTCCCGAAAAAAGTCCAATCGGGCTCCCTTTCTCTCTGGTTATCATCGGCGCTGGGGCGCAGAATTGAATAGGAAAATCGCCCATTGTGCCGGGGGCAGATGGGGGGAATGGAATGGGGCGGCGGGGGCGGGCGTCAAATATCCGAAAGCCGGGAAAGGCTTCCGACTCCCGCGAGGGATCGGGGCCGGCAGGCTTCCTGCCGGGGCATCCCAATCCGGCGACGACATCGGGCCGATGCGTACTTCGACACCACGAACCTGTAGACGGACAGAGCCATGAAAACATATATGGAGTATCGAGCGGGAAGTCTTTGGCGGCACGGCGTTTTTTTCGTGCTCGCCCTTTTTCTCATCAGCGCGTGCGATACGGCGACGCCCGAAGCGGAGGAAGTCGCCGTCGAAGACGAGACCCTTCAGGCAGTGGCGGAGGCGTTGCAAACGGAACTTGACCTGAGCGCGGCGCAGGCGCAGGAGATAAACGGCGTGCTGGCCACGCATGCAGGCGAAGAGGTGGGTGCGTTGTGGTTCGTTGCGGCGGAGCTTCAAGAGCGGTTGACGGAGGAGCAGAAAGCGAGCCTCTTCGCGCGGGCCGCCGAGCGCCGCGACGCGTTCCGAGCGCGCAGGGCCGAAGGCGCGCCCGGACGCCTGAACGGAAAGGGCCGGATGCGCCGCGCCGGAGGCTTTATCCGGGGAGCCCTGGAGGGACCGCTCGCCGAACGGCTGACGGAAGAACAGCAGACGGCCTTCGATGAACTGCGGGCCCGTCATCGGGAAGCGATGCGCGCCTTGATCGACCGGAAGCGGGAAGGAACGCTCGCGCCCGAGGACTTCCGCGAACAGATGAGGAGCCTGAATGAAAGCATGAAGGCCGAGGTGGGGGCGTTGCTCACGGATGAGCAGAAGGCGGCGCTCGAAGCCCGCCGCGAGGAGGGTCGGCAAGCGCGTCGCGCCCGCGCGGGGGAGCGGCTGGAAGCGATGGCCGAGGCGCTCGAACTGACGCCCGAACAGCAGGCGAAGCTCCGTGAACTGCGAGAGACTCATCGCGCCGCCATGAAGGCGTTCATGGAGGAGGCCAGAGCCGGTGAGCGCGACCGCGAAGAGATCCGCGCCGCTCTCGCCGAGATGCGCGCAGCGCAACGGGCAGGGAGGGCCGGCGTGCTGACGGACCGGCAGGAGGAGATCGTCCGCCTGCATCGCATCCTCGCGGCCAAGGTGATGACGAAGCGCCGGGGTGCGGGCGAGGGCAGCCTCCGGCAACAACACCGCCCCGGCCGGCGGAACGGTGGATGACGCGACGCGACGTGCGAAAGAGGAAGCATCGGGCTTCGGCGCTTCCCCTTTCGTATGTTGCCTTCCCCGAACGCGCGCAGGAGGGGAGCGACAAAGAAACGGACATACGAAACACGGAACGGGCCTCCCGGTGTCTCGCAAGGAAAGCACGATGACGGGTACGCATCCGCCGGATGACGGGGCGGAGCGGGCGCTGGTTGCTCGTGCGAGCGCCGGGGACCGGCAGGCCTTCCGGACGCTCGTCGAGCGCTTCGAACGCGACGTTGCCGCCACGGTGGTGGCGATGCTCGGCCCGGGCGCAGCCGTGGACGACGTGGTGCAGGAGGTGTTCATTCGCTTTTACGAGGCGCTCCCGCAGTTTCGGGGCGAGGCAAGGGTGAGCACCTATCTCAAACGCATCGCCATCAACCGCTCGCTCGACGAACTGCGGAAGCGCAAACGGATGCTCGCCCGCTTCCTCAGCCGCGACGATGCTTCGGCATCCGTGCCGGAGCCGGGGGTGGAAGGGGACGACGAGGTGGAAAGACGCGAGCGCCGGGCCCTCGTGCACCGCGCCATCGGGTCGCTGCCGCCGAAACACCGCGCCGTCGTCGTGCTCCGCCTCATCGAAGGCTACTCGACCGAGGAGACCGCCGAGATACTCGGCGTCGCCTACGGGACCGTCCTCTCGCGGCTGAACCGGGCGCGCGCCCGGCTCAAAACGGTCCTCAAACCTTATCTCGAAAACCCGCCGTCAGAGGCTCCCCGGAGGGAGCCGGATTCGGAGATGGAACCATGAAACACGAAGACACGGAACAGATGCTTCGCCGGCTGGAGGGTCGGATGACGCCGGAGGAAGCCGAGCGGTGGGATCGCCGCGTGGCCGCCTCGCCCGAACTCCGCGCACAACGTGACGAGTGGCGCGCCCTTCAGAGGGCGCTTCGGACGACCGTGCGCGAGGATTCGGAAGAGGCGCTCCGGCCCTTCTTCGCCGACCGGCTCATGCGCCGGCTCAGGCCCCCGGCAGCCGCCCGCACCGAGGCGTTCGCGACCTCGCTCGCCGCCTTCTTCCGTCCGGTGGCGCTCGCGGGCTTGCTCATCATCGCGATGCTCGTCGGCTACAACGTGTCGTCCTATGCGTATGAGGCCGAGCCGTCGACCACGGAAGCGGTGCTGGGCCTGCCCCCGCTGACGGTGGCGACGGCCTTCGACGCGGCCTACGATCCCGCTTACGAAACCCTCCCGGAAAAACCATGACTGCGCGGACGAAATCAGCCCTCATCCTCCTCGTCACGCTGGCCGTCGGCATCCTCATCGGCTCGCTGGCGACGAGCGCCGTCATCAACCACCGGATGGAGCAACTGGCCGAATTGAGACGACCGACCGGCTTCTCCCTGATGCTCGAACGGGTGATCCGGCCCCAAGATGAGGCTCAGCGCGAACAGATCCGCGCCATTCTGGAGGAGGCCGGCGCGCGCATGGCCGAACTGCGCCGCTCCCATTTCACCGAACTCAAGGCGATCATCGACTCGACGCGGGCACGCCTCAACCCCATCCTCACCCCGGAGCAGAGACAACGCCTCGAAACCTGGTTTTCACGCGACCGGGAGCGGTTGAAGACCGGACGGTGGCGAAGACATCCCGGCGTCGACCGGGCCCATCCCCCGGCCTCCCCGCCGGATTCTCTGCCGGAACGATGACCGTTGTTGGAAAGGAAGGAGGAATGACACGGGATTTTCAAACGTCTAACCCTAAATTGGGGGCCACGAAAGGAAAGACGCGTTCTTTTCGATTCGTAGTTTTCTCATGATAACCCAAGCGCTCATTGCCGCTATGAAAAAAATTATTCCCCTCCTGCTCGTGGTCGTACTCGGCGGCGCGGGCTGGTGGTACTTTGCAAGGAACGGGGAAGAAGTGAAGAGCCCGTACCGTTTCGTCACCCTCGAGCGGGGGGACCTGGAGTCGGTGGTCTCGAGCACGGGCAACCTCGAAGCCGTCGTCACGGTGCAGGTGGGCACGCAGGTCTCGGGGATCGTCTCCAAGATCTACGCCGACTTCAACGACCGGGTGCGAAAAGGGCAGGTCATCGCGCTGATCGACACGACGCTGCTCGTCAGCGCGGTGCGCGACGCTCAGGCGAACCTCGAACGGAACCAGGCGCAGCTCGCCTTTGCCCGCCAGGAGTTCGAACGCATCCGCGACCTGTTCGAGAAAAACTTCAGCACAGAGGTCGAATACAACACGGCGAAGTACAATTACGACGTGGCGCGCGCCTCGGTCCAGTCGGCGCAGGTCAACCTCGAACGAGCCCGCCGGAACCTCGCCTATGCCACGATCCGCGCGCCGATCTCGGGCGTCGTCATCGAACGCAACGTGGACGTGGGGCAGACCGTCGCGGCCAGCTTCTCCGCGCCCCAGCTGTTCCTCATCGCCAAGGATCTCTCGCAGATGCAGATCCTGGCTTCCGTGGACGAGAGCGACATCGGGCTGATCAAGGAAGGGCAGGAGGCGCGCTTCACCGTGCAGGCTTACGACGACCGGACGTTTACCGGAACGGTCCGGCAGGTGCGGCTCCAGTCTCAGACGCAGGAGAACGTCGTCAACTATACGGTCGTCGTCGACGTGAACAACCAGGATGGGCTTTTGCTGCCCGGCATGACGGCCACGGTGGATTTCATCATCGAGCAGGCGAGCGACGTCTTGAAGGCGCCCAACGCGGCGCTCCGATTCCGTCCCACAGAGGCCATGATGACGGCTTTCCGCGAGCGCATGGCGCAGAGGCGGGCGAATGCCCCGGACTCCGTGCGCAGCCGCTTTGCCCGTCAGCGCCCGGGCGGCTTCTCCGGTGCGGGGAGGCGGCCCTCGAACGTGCTGTGGTACCTCGATGAAGACGGCCGCGTGAACGCCGTGCGCGTACGCACCGGCATCACGGACGGGCAGATGACCGAGGTGCGCGGGCGCAACCTGGAGCCCGGCATGCAGGTCATCGCCGGCGTCACACGGACGGGCGCCTCCGCCGGAACCACCAACCCCTTCCAGAACAACACCACCCGTCGCCGACCCGGCGGCTTCTGATCGCGTCGAAAGTAAGCATGGAGAGCATTGTGAACGAAGGCGAACGGACCCTCGACACGGTCATTCATGTCGAGGGCGTGACGAAGGTGTACACGATGGGCAAGACCCGCGTGCACGCCCTGCGCGGCATCGACCTGAGCATCGAGCGCGGGGAGATGATCGCCATCATGGGCGCTTCCGGATCCGGCAAATCGACGTTGATGAACATCATCGGCTGCCTCGACTACCCCACGGCCGGGACGTACGACCTCGACGGGATCCGCGTCGAAGGCCTGTCCAAAAACCGGCTCGCCGACATCCGGAACCGGAAAATCGGCTTCGTCTTTCAGGGGTTCAACCTGCTGGCCCGCACGACGGCGCTCGAAAACGTGGAACTGCCGTTGCTCTACGACCGCTCCGGGCGCAAGCTGAATACGAAGGAGATGGCGCGGGCGGCGCTCGAACGCGTCGGCCTCGGCGACCGGCTCGACCACGAACCGAGCGAACTCTCGGGCGGACAGCAACAGCGCGTGGCCATCGCACGGGCGCTCGTCGGCAACCCGGCCATCCTCCTCGCCGACGAACCCACGGGCAACCTCGACAGCCGCACCTCCGTGGAGGTGCTCGCGCTGTTTCAGGCGCTCAACGAACAGGGCATCACCATTTTGCTCGTCACACACGAGCACGACATCGCGCAGTACACGAAACGCATCGTCGAACTCCGGGACGGGCTGGTGATCCGCGATCATCCCGTCGCCGACCGTCGGAGCGCCGCCGAAGACCTCGAACAGCTGACCTCGCTTGAGGAGGAAGTCGTATGAAAGCGATGACGCTCGTCAAAGTAGCCGGACAGAGCATCCGGAAGAACAAGATGCGGACGCTCCTGACGATGCTCGGCATCATCATCGGCGTTGGAGCGGTCATTATGATGGTCGCCATCGGCGAGGGTGCGCAGGAGCAGATCCAGCGCCGTATCAACAGCCTGGGGACGAACATGATCGTCATCACGCCGGGATCGAGCAGTCAGGGCGGCGTCAGTCAGGGGGCCGGAACGTTCAACCGCCTGACGGTCGACGATGCAAAGAAGCTCAAACGAGAGAGCGTGTATCTCTCCGCCGTCTCACCGGTCGTGTTCACCCGCAGTCAGGTCATCGGTGGGCAGGGCAACTGGCGCACGACCATCAACGGCGTCGACACGGATTTTCAACTGATCCGGGACTGGCCCGTCGTCTCCGGGCGCTTCTTCGATCAGAGCGAGGTGCGGTCGATGCGCAAAGTGGCCGTGCTCGGGAAGACCGTGGCGGAGAACCTCTTTCCGGGCGAGGACCCGGTCGGGCAACAGATCCGGATCCGCAATGTGCCTTTCCGCATCATCGGCGTGTTGACCGAGAAAGGACAGACGGCCGGCGGGACGGATCAGGACGACGTCATCCTCGCCCCGTACACGACGGTCCAGAACCGGCTGAGCGGTTGGAGCCGCATCTTCCAGATCCTCGCGAGCACGTCTACGCCTGCGGACATCCCGGCGGCACAGGAGGAGATCCGCCTCATCATGCGGGAGTCGCACGACCTGGCGGAGTGGTCGAATGACGACTTCACCATCCGGAACCAGACCGACCTCGCCGAAGCCGCTCAGGGCACGACCGAGGTGATGACGATGCTCCTCTTTGCCATTGCTTCGATTTCGCTGCTCGTCGGCGGCATCGGCATCATGAACATCATGCTCGTCTCCGTCACCGAGCGCACGCGCGAGATCGGCATCCGCATGGCCATCGGCGCGCGCGGCTCCGACGTGCTGACGCAGTTCCTCGTCGAGAGCATCGTCATGAGCGTCCTCGGCGGGCTCGTCGGCATCCTCGTCGGCTTCGGGGGGACGGAGATCCTCGGGCGTCTGACGGGATGGAGCACGGCCATCTCGATGGACACGGTGATGCTCGCCCTCTTCTTCTCGGCCGCCGTCGGGATCTTCTTCGGCTTCTATCCCGCCCGAAAGGCGGCGCGCCTCAACCCCATCGAAGCCCTCCGGTACGAGTAGCGTTGAACGTTTGTGCGTTAAAACGTTTGTGGGTTGAAACGTTATAACGTTCAACGTTTAAACGCGCTAACGCAATCTATTGCCGCGCGATTTCCCAGACGAGGTGGTTCAGTTCGGGGAGGATGAGCCGGTCGAGGGCGAGGCGGACGGCGCCGGTGGAGCCGGGCGTGGAGAAGAGGAGCGTGTCGCGGTAGACGCCTGCGATGGCGCGCGAGAGCATTGCGCCCGCGCCGATCTCTTCGTACGAGAGCATCCGGAAGAGCTCGCCGAAGCCGGGAAGGGTTTTTTCGAGCCGGGCGGCGACGGCCTCGTAGGTGGTGTCCCGCCGGCTGATGCCCGTGCCTCCGTTGATGAGGATCGCCTCGGCGACGCCGGCCCACTCCTCGAGCAGCGCCGCGATGCGTTCCGGCTCGTCGGGGAGGATGCGATAGGCGACGACCTCGTGCCCGGCCTCCGCAAGGCGGCTTTTCATGAGCGCGCCGCTCCGGTCCGTGGCCTCGGTGCGGGTGTCGCTCACGGTCAGCACGGCGCAACGTACGGGCTGCTCGCGCGCGAGGCGTTTATGCGCTGCGTAGCTCATGCGGGTGCTCGTGTTCGTGCGCGGGGTCCTCGTGCGCGGCGGGGGCCTCAACGTCGGCGGGGAGCGGCTCGCCGAACCAGCGCGGCGGGTCGTAGCCATGCCCGCCCCACGGGTGGCACCGCCCGATGCGGTGGATCGCCAGGATCGTCCCCTTCACCGCGCCGTACTTCCGGAGCGCCTCCAGAGCATAGCTCGAACACGTCGGCGTATAGCGGCAACTCGACGGGAAATACGGGGAGACGGCGAGTTGATAGAACCGCACCAGCCCGATGAGGAGCAGACGGGGCAGCCGAAGCAGGATGCGGAGCATGGCGCGGGTCGGAGGGAAGATGTGGAACGATAGCTTTCGTATCCCCGTCGCCGGTGTGGGTTCCGTCGGCCGACGTCAGTTCCTCCGGAGCCGACCCACGCGCGGGCGCGCCGGTCGCCGGATGCGCCCGCTCAGCCGCGAGCGCATCCGTTCCCGGAGGCGGCCCACCTTCGCCCGGCGGGAGACGTGCCGCCGCTCGATGTGCTCCGTGACGGTCTCCCCCTCGGGGTCGAGCGCCTCGTCGATGCCGTCGAAGAAAAGGAAGCGCTCGGGGTCGATGCCGGTCGGCGCGGGGTCGAGCGGCTCGGCGAAGCGGGCCCATCGCGGCGGGGTGCGGCCCTCCATCGAGATCGGGCTGTAAAAATGCCGTACGGTGACGGGGAAGGGGCGGTCCTTCGGGGGAGCCTGAAAGACGTCGAGCGCGATGCCGAGGGCCGCACGCCACCCGGGCGCGTCGGCGTTCTGGTTGAGGCCGAGGATGTACGCGCGGCGGGCCGACGGCTCGTTGAAGGCGCTGAACTGCCGGGGTTCGAGCACCACCTCCCGGTACGTGTCGCCGCGATAGCCGGTCTCTTTTCGGTTGCGGACGACCCAGGCCACAAGCCGCTGTTCCTCGGGCCGGTCGCTCTCGGAATAGATGCACCGCGCCAGCCAGAGCACTTCATCCATCTCGATGGGCGTGAGACGGCGGAGGCGTTCGGGCACGTCGTCCGGAGGATGGGCGGCAGGAAGGAAGAGGACGAGCGCGAGAAGTCCGGCGATACGGCTGTGCATCACAATCGACGGGAGGGTTGGTAGGCGCGGCGCTCCGGCGCAAAGGCCGTTCCGGCGCGGGGAGGCCGCGTATCGGGACCAGAGAGGTTCCGGCGGCGGAACGGCCGGCCCTCCGGGCGGAAAAATGCTCCGCATCCCCGCCTTGCAAACATTGTCGGAAAAAAGGAACCTCTGCGATCCTCGTCGTGAAATAGAGGGCGCGTCCGGGTACTATCCTCTCTTCGGGGAACAACGCGATGCAAGGCCCGAAAGATCACCGCACCTCTTGCTCCTTCATGAACGATGCGATCCACGAATGAAACCGGGAAAATGATGAAAAGCACTCGTCCAACCCTTGTCGCATTTCTGATCGTCTTGCTCTTTCTCCCCTCGCTCTCCGCGTGCGACAGCGGCGGCGATAACGACGGGGAGATCAGTGAGACGGCCCTGAACACGTTCTCCACGATGCTCGGCAACGTCTTTGGCGCGCTCTCGCTGGCCGTGACGCAGGTCGGCAAGGCCGACGTCCCCGCCGCGCGATCCGCCGCGACCCTCTCGCCCGAAGAGGTCGTGCCCTGCCCGCAGGGCGGACAACTCGACGTCACCGGCGACTTCGGGAGCGGCCCCGAACTCACGTTCAACCTCGACGTGACCTTCGAAGGATGCAACGGCATCGACGGCGCGCTCGCGGTCACCGGCAGCGGCTCCATCGTGCAAAACCAGAGCACCTTCAACTTTCTCCTGAACGGCTCCGTCTCGGACGGATGTACCATCGATTTCAGCAATTTCAGCGAGCAGGTCACCACGAACACGCTCAGCCGCACCGCCACCGTCACGCTCGACGGCACGATCGGAGCCACGTGCGAGGGGCAGAGCTTCACGTGCACGATGAACGACATGACCATCGACGAGAACATGACGGGGGAGGACTTCCGGGACGTGTGTTCGCCGGACCGGTCGTGAGGATTCGCCCCGCGTATTTCGTAAGTTAGGGCGTCCCGGCGGTCCTTCCGGGATGCGCACGCCGCACGATTTCCCCATTCTTTTCATCCTCGAAACGGTGCTTTTCCATGCCTCACCTGACGTACGTCGAGCGCCTCGTGGATCTGCTCGATCCGGAAGCGAACGTATTTTTGAACGTCACGCCCGAGGAAGCCGCCGCCGCCGTCGCCTCGGGCGACCCCGAGCGGGTGCGGGCCATCGACGGGCAGTTCGCCCTCGTGCAAAAAGAGGGCAAAACGGTGCGTATGGCGCGGTCCATCGGGCGGCCGATGCGGTATTTTCTGGCGAAGCGGAGTGAGGGGCCGTGCCTCGTCGTGGCCGAGCGCATCGAGGAGCTCCGGGCGTTCCTCGATGCCGAGGGTCTCGGCGATCAGTTCCATCCGTCGTACTCGCGCATGGTTCCCGCGCATCATCTCGTCGAGATCGAACTCGTCGGATGCCCCGATCCGAACCCGGCGTACACGCGCTTCTTCACGCCCGAGCGCAACCGGCTGCCCGCCGACCTCGACGTGATCGGTCGCGCATACGTCGGCGCGCTCGCGCACGAGTGCGAACGGTGGCTCGACCGCATCGACCCGCGCGCGCCCATCGGCGTGCTCTTCTCGGGCGGCATCGACAGCGGGGCCGTTTTCCTCGTCCTGTATCACCTCCTCCTCGCCCGGGGAGAAGCGCCCGCGCGGCTGAAGGCGTTCACCCTCTCCGTACAGGGCGGCCCCGACGCCGAACAGGCCCATCGCTTCCTCGATGCCCTCGGCCTAACCATGTTTCTCGAAGTCGTCGAGGCGGCCATGGAGGACGTGGACTATCGGGCCGCAATCCAGGTGGTGGAGGACTATAAGCCCCTCGACGTGCAGGCCGCCGCAATGACGCTCGCGCTCTGCCGGGGCATCCGCGCCCGGTATCCCGAGTGGACGCACCTCGTCGACGGCGACGGCGGCGACGAAAACCTCAAGGATTACCCCATCGAGGAGAACCCCGAACTGACGATCCGGAGCGTTCTCAACAACCTCATGCTGTATCAGGAAGGGTGGGGGGTCCACGCGATCAAGCACTCGCTCACGTACTCGGGCGGGCAGAGCCGGGGGCACGTCCGCTCGTACGCGCCGGGCCGCGCGCTCGGCTTCCGGGGCTTCAGCCCGTACGCGCTCCCGAACGTCATCGCCGTGGCCGAGGGCATCCCGTTCGTCGAACTGACGCAGTGGGATCACGAGCGGCTGTATGCGCTCAAGGGCGAGGTCGTGCGGCGCGGCGTCAAAGCCGTCACCGGGCTCGACATGCCGGTCTTCGAGAAACGCCGGTTTCAGCACGGCGCCCTCGAGCGAGATGCCTTCGAGGCGCTCTTCCCCGAGGGCGAAGCCGCGTACCGGGCCGCCTTCCGAGACCTCTTCGAATGAGATACGCCGTGGACGCATGGCCGCGTTTTTCCGACGCCGACGTCACGGCGGCGCGAGGGCCGAAAGCCGCCGTCGATCCGAGCCGTCCGTACGCTTTCTTCGTCGAGCCCGAACG
>JALSSK010000027.1 GCA_026984335.1 Rhodothermales bacterium | reverse complement strand
CCGCCGGGCGTGTGGAGGACGTGGCGACGATCTTCCTCACGAATCGTGAGTGCCCGTTCCACTGCCTGATGTGCGACCTGTGGCGGCACACCACCGACGCCTCCCTCGCGCCCGGCATGATCCCGGCGCAGATCGACCACGCGCTCGAACGGCTGCCCCGCGCCCGGCACGTGAAGCTGTACAACAACGGCAATTTTTTCGACCGGAAAGCCGTCCCCCCCGAGGATCATGCCGCCATCGCCGCGCGCGTGCGCGGCTTCGAGACGGTGATCGTGGAAAACCACCCGAAGCTCACCGGCGACGCCTGCCTCCGCTTCCGCGACCGCCTCGACGGTCGCCTCGAAGTGGCGCTCGGCCTCGAAACGATCCATCCGGAGGTGCTCGAGCGGCTGAACAAACGCATGACGCTCGACGACTTCCGCCGGGCCGCGACTTTTCTCCGGAAAAACGACATCCACGTCCGCACCTTCATCCTCCTTCGCCCGCCGTTTCTCACGGAAGAAGAAGGGGTGTCGTGGGCCGTCCGGTCGATGGCCTTCGCCTTCGATGTGGGGGTGCAATGCTGTTCCGTCGTGCCGACGCGCGCGGGGAACGGCATGATGGACCGGCTCCGCCGCGACGGGTGGTTCACGCCGCCGACGCTCGCGTCGGTCGAGGCGGTGATGGAGGCGGGGCTTCGGATGGGGCGCGGGCGCGTGTTCATGGATCTCTGGGGCATCGAGGCGTTCTTCGACTGCCCCGGGTGCGGTCCGGCGCGCCGGGATCGGCTCGACCGGATGAACCGGACGCAGGCCCTCGCGCCGCCGGTGACGTGCGCGTGCCGGGAGGAAGGCCATGCGTGAACACGACGCCGACGTGGCGGTGCTCGGCTCCGGCTTCGGCGGCAGCCTGTGCGCCCTCATCCTCGACCGTCTCGGCCTCCGGGTGGCGCTCCTCGACCGGGACGCCCATCCGCGTTTCGCCATCGGCGAGTCGTCCACGCCCGTGGCGGACATGATCCTCCGGGATCTCGCGCTCCGGTATGAGCTGCCCCGCATCCTGCCGCTGTGGAAGTACGGCTCGTGGCGGGCCGCGTACCCCGATCTCGTCAACGGGCTCAAACGCGGCTTCAGCTATTTCCACCATCGTCCCGGCGAGGACTTTGCGCCCCGTGCGGATCATGCGAACGAGCTTCTCGTGGCGGCGAGCCGGGAGGACGCCCTGAGCGACACCCACTGGTTCCGCGCCGACGTGGATGCCTTTTTTGCGGACGAGGTGCGCCGGGCGGACATTCCCTTCTTCGACCGGACGGAGGTTGCGCTCCGTGCGGATGGGCGGGGATGGCGGCTCGAAGGGCATCGTGAGGGCGCGCCGGTGCGCGTCGGCGCGGCGTTCGTCCTCGACGCGACGGGCGCGGCGGGCGCGGTGGCGGAGGCGCTCGGCATCGCCGACGAGGGCGCGAGGCTCCACACGCACTCACGCGCCGTCTACGGCCATTTCTCGGGCGTCCGGCGGTGGGACGCGATGATGACCGAGCGGGGCGGGCGTCTGGCGGACCACCCGTATCCGTGCGACGCCGCCGCCCTTCACCACATCCTCGATGGGGCGTGGATGTGGATCCTTCGCTTCGGGAACGACCTCGTGAGCGCCGGGCTCGTCCTCGACACGCGCCGCCACCCGCTCGATCCGGGCCTCGCGCCGGAGAAGGAGTGGGCGCGGTGGCTCGGGCGGTATCCGGCGCTCGCCGCACAGTTCGCCGAGGCCCGCCTCGCCGACCCGCCGGGGCGGCTGATCCGGACGGGGCGGCTTCAGCGGCGGCGCGCCCGGGCCGTGGGGCCGCGATGGGCCGCACTGCCGCACGCGGCGGGGTTCGTCGATCCGCTCCACAGCGCCGGCATCGCCCTTACGCTCGGCGGCCTCGAGCGGCTCATGCGCGCCTTCGAGCGAGACTGGGGGCGGCCCTCCTTCGGCCCGGCGCTCGATGCCTATGAGCGCGCCGTCTTCGCCGAACTCGCCCTCATCGACCGGCTCGTCGCCGTGTGCTATGCCGCGATGCCGGACTTCCGCCTCTTCTCGGCCTCGACGATGCTCTATTTCGCCGCGACGATCGCCTATGAGCAGGCGCGGGCAAGCGGGCGGGCGGGCGAGCGCTTTCTTCTGTGCGCGGACGACCGGCGGCTCCACGCCGTCGTGGCCGAAGCACAGGAGCGCCTCGCCAGGATCGATGCGGGAGACGAGGCGAGCGTGGCGGCGTACGAACGGTTCGTGGAAAACGCCATCGCGCCGTACAACACGGCGGGGCTCTTCCGTCCGCCCGCGCCGAACATGTATCCCCACACGGCGGCCCCCCTGCCGGGCGACCTCAGAAGCTGAGGCGGAGGGAGAGCGCGAAGGCATCCGGCGTCATGGCCGGCGTGATCGAGAGGTTGCCGCCGGCGCCAAGATGGCGACGGCTGAGGTAATACGCCGTGGCGAAGCCGATGGCGCTTCCGGCAAGCACGTCGGTGGTCCAGTGCTTCCGAAGCGCGAGCCGGGCCATCGCCGTGCCCGTCGAGAGGGCGAAGAGGCCATACGTCAGCGGGTGCGGGTAATACAGCACCCAGGGAGTCAGAGCGGCGAAGGCGGCCGTCGCGTGTCCGGATGGGAACGAGGAGTGACCCGAGAAGGGCTCGAAGTCGTGCGCCTTGTCCGACTCGAACGGGCGCTCCCTTCCGAAAGCCGTCTTCAGCCCATAACTGATCGCTCCGGCATAGAGCAGCGACTGGAGCGAGGTGAAGGCGGCATCCTGAAACCGGCTGTTTCGCGTGAGCAGGGAAGCGGCAAAGACACCGGAGACGTAGAGGCTCATGCGCGGGCTTCCGAACTCGTTGGCGACGTCGAGGAAGTCGCCGAAGGCGCCGTGATAGGCCTCCTGCATCTCTTCGCTGACCGATGCATCGGTGAAAGAGATCGGGAAGAGCACGGCGGCTCCGGAAAGGAGCAGGATGGGCGCGCGCGGGGCGACGTCCTGCGCGAGCGCCGAGGCGTCGCCCATCATCCAGTGCAGGAAACGCGCCCGTCCCTCCGGCGATTGCGCCTGCGCGGGAATGCACCAGAGGGCGAGGCAAATCATACTCAGACGCATCGAGAACCGGGCGAACATGGCGGAAGAAAGAAGGATCGGAGGACGCTCGAGACGGGGATCACACGCCCATGGTACTTAAAATACCTCGCAGAAGAAAGACCCTTCCGACGACTCGCACGCTCCCCCTTCTCCGGGGAGGGGACGCGCGCTCGAAGAAAATAGCGGGGGCATCGGGTTAATCTCTCCCATGAGCGGGGCGATTCTTTGACGGAGCCGTCACCCGCAAACAAACAGTCTGTCGGGAGGAAAGAAGCCCGTGAGGGAGTTTGGTTTCTTTGTCGTTTTCGCCCTTTTTCTGAGCGCCTCCAGTCCGGCCCAGCCTGCCGGTCACGCGCCGGGTTCGCTTTCGGCGCGGCTCGACTCCGCGTCCGCCCGTGCGGATGATCCGGGAAGAGACGCGGAGACCGGGACGCGGGTTCGCCTCGGGCGGGGGCGCTTCGCCCGGTGGATGTACGAGGATGTGTGGGAGATGCTCCGGGGCGCGCCCTCGCGGACGACGCTGTATGCGCTCGGGGCAGGCGGCGGGCTGGTCGCCCTGAGCGTCTTCGACGAGCAGGTGGAGGACCGCGCTTCCCGGTGGGGCGATCGCTCCGCGATGCGCGTCGCCGAACGCTTCGGCAACCGCACGGTTGCGCCGGCGGCGGCTTTCGCGCTGTTTGCCGGTTCGCTCCTGACCCGGAACGAGCGCTTCCAGGACGCGGCCTTCACCTCTTTCGAGGCCATCCTCTTCGCCGGCGCGCTCGCCAACGCCCTCAAGTTCGCCGTCGGTCGGGCGCGTCCTCCCCAGGGCGACGCCTCCGATTTCCGCCCCTTCACCCCCGGCTTCACCTCCTTCCCCTCCGGCCACTCTGCCACGGCTTTCGCCTTTCTGACGCCGTGGCTGTTGTACTATCCGGGTTTGCAAACCTCCGCGCTCGTTGTGCTCGCCGGAGGGACGGCCGTCTCGCGTCTGGCATACAACGTCCACTGGATGACGGACGTGCTGGCCGGGAGCGCCATCGGCTTCGCGACCGCCTACTTTCTCACGCGGCGTCACCAGCGTTCGACCGGGCCGGTGCGCCTCGAACTCGGGGCCAACGCCGCCGCGCTGGTCTTCCGCTTCTGAGCGACGCTCAGGCTTCTTCGGGTGCGGCGAGGGGGGCTTCGGCCGGGGACGGCTCCGTCGCGTGCTCCTCGACGACCCGCATCATCGGGCGCGGGGTGCGGTGGACGGTCAGGTCGAAGATGTCCGGGCGGGCGTAATGACCGGCCACGTCGAGTTGAAAGCGCGGGCCGACGAAATTATCCGGCTCGATGTCCGCATATAAAATCTCCTCCCGGTGACGCACCGGCTCGACGATGAACTTTCCGTCGGGATCGATGATCGCGCTGTCGCCGGGATTGAGCCATTCCACGTCCGGGAGAAAGTCCGATTTGAAAGAGAAGTGATCCGGGATGTCGTCCCGGCGCAGGGTGGAACAGCACCCCACCACGTAGGTGCGGCCTTCTTTGGCGGTATGACGAAGCGTCGAGATCCACGGCTCGCCCCGGTCCCAGGTGGGGACGACGAGGATTTCTACGCCCCACGTGTACATCGCGTATTTCGCGAGCGGCATGTACATCTCCCAGCACGTGAGCCCACCGAGGCGTCCGAACGGCGTCTCGTAGACGGCCAGCGTGCTGCCGTCGCCCATGCCGTGCACGAGACGCTCCCCCGTGGTGGGAACCAGCTTCCGGTGCTTGCCCAGGATGCGCCCTTCGTCGTCGATGAAGAGGATGGAGTTATAGAGCGTGGATCCGCTGGCTTCGGCGTTGACCTCGTTGACGCCGATGGCCACGTGCACACCGGCTTCCCGGGCCGCCGTACACAGGCGGTCGGTGGTCCCATCGGGAATCGTGACGGCATTGCGGACGAGTTCGGTATAGAGGGTTCTCAGATCCTTCGTGCGATAGGGCGGGATAAACCAGACCCAGACCGGATACGTCGGAAGGAAGCACTCGGGGAAGACGACGAGCCGGGCGCCTGCCGCCCCCGCTTCCTCGATGAGGCGGCAAGCTTTGTCCAGGGTGGCCTCCAGATTCAGAAATACCGGAGAGGCCTGCACGCAGGCGATGCGAAAAGCAGTGCGAAGGGGCGTCGGCATGCGCGTTCTCGTGAGGATGGGGGGGACACGGTGGTGAAGCACGATAGGCATTTTGAAGGGCTCCCGCAAGAGCAGCGGGACCCTATTACGATCACGCCGGTCATCGAGGGCTTATGCATCCTGGATCTCCGGTCGGGGTCGGAGAGGACGGTATGCGAAGCGTGCGGGGGGAGAGAACGCGGGGCCGAACCGTGCTCGGTCCCCCGCGGCCCGCGATATTTTTTCTCAACGGCGCGCAACCCTGCTAAAAAATTAGCGTAGCCTCGAATCGGCGCAAAAAGAGGGCATGAGCCACCTGAGACCCGGGCAACGACGTGCCTGTGCGCCGGTGTTTTCTCAGAAATCCCATCACAATAATCCCGGAGGTAGAGCGCGCCATGAGGAGGGTCATGCTGTTGCTTTTCTGTGGTCTGACAGGGGTGGGCGGGGTATCCGGTCATCCCGGTCGATCCAACCTGTCATTGCATCATTCCATCGTCACGACGGCGCGGCCGCACGCGCAGGAGCTGACGATCGCTTCCGCGGACCGTCCGCCGCGCGCCGCGCAGGTGCGGGAACGACCCCGGCGCGTGACGACCATACGCCGCCTTCAGGACCTGGCCATCGACGGGCATCTCACCGATGCCGACTGGCGGAACGCGCCCGTCATCGACGACTTCGTGCAACGGGACCCGCACGAGGGCGCCGCGCCTTCGGAACGGACCGAGGTGCGCGTGATCTATGACGACGAGGCGCTCTACGTCTCCGCGCGGATGTACGACAGCGCCCCGGATTCCATCGTCGCCCGTCTGGGTCGTCGCGACGCCGAACTCGAGTCCGACCTGTTCGTCTTCTTCATCGATCCCTTTCACGACAGGCGCACCGGCTATTACTTCGGCGTCAACGCCGCCGGAACGCTCTATGACGGCGTGCTCATGAACGACGACTGGGACGACGACTCATGGGACGGCGTCTGGGAGGGAAAGGCCCGGATCGACGACGAGGGGTGGACGGTCGAGATGCGCATCCCGTATTCGCAGCTTCGTTTCCAGAAGAGCGACCAGTACGTCTGGGGGATCAACTTCCGGAGAGACATTTCGCGGAAGAACGAGCGGGACTATCTCGTGTATACCCCGAGAAAGGAGAGCGGCTTCGTCTCTCGGTTCGTGGATCTCGTAGGGATGGAGCAGATCAGCCCGCACCGGCAGGTGGAACTGATGCCGTACGTGACGACGCGCGCCGAGTTCACCGACCAGCCCCCGGGCAACCCGTTCAACGACGGCTCCCGATACACGCCGGGCTTCGGCGCGGACCTGAAGGTGGGGCTGACGAGCAACCTGACGCTCAACGCCACCGTCAACCCCGACTTCGGGCAGGTG
>JALSSK010000026.1 GCA_026984335.1 Rhodothermales bacterium | reverse complement strand
CGAGTTCACCGATCAGCCCCCGGGCAACCCGTTCAACGACGGCTCCCGATACACGCCGGGCTTCGGCGCGGACCTGAAGGTGGGGCTGACGAGCAACCTGACGCTCAACGCCACCGTCAACCCCGACTTCGGGCAGGTGGAGGTCGATCCCGCCGTGGTCAACCTGAGCGACGTCGAGACGTTCTTTCCCGAGAAACGACCGTTCTTCATCGAGGGCGCTTCGGTCTTCAGCTTCGGGCGCGGCGGCTCGAACAACAACTGGGGCTTCAACTGGGGGAACCCGAACTTTTTCTACAGCCGCCGCATCGGGCGCGCGCCGCAGGGACGCTTGCCCGCCTATGACTACGCGGACGTCAGCGAAGGCGTGCGCATCCTCGGCGCGACGAAGCTCACCGGGCGCATCGGCTCGATCAACGTGGGCGCCATTCAGGCGCTGACCGAACGCGGCATGGCCGATCTCCAGCGCGGCGAAGAGCGGTTCCGCGCCGAAGCCGAGCCGTTGGCCTATTACGGCATCTTCCGGGGGCAGAAAGAGTTCAACGAGGGACGGCAGGCCATTGGCTTCATGTCCACCATTACCCGACGGGATTTCCGGGAGAACAGGCTCAGGGATCAGATCAACGGTGAGGCGTATACCTTTGGCGTGGACGGCTGGACGTTCCTCGACGCCGAGAAGACGTGGGTCGTCACCGGATGGCTCGGCGGGACGCACGTGCGCGGGACGACGCAGCGCATGATCGACCTTCAGCGCAGCGCGCTCCACTACTTCCAGCGCCCCGACTTCGACGCCGCCGACGTGGACAGCAGCGCCACCTCGCTCTCGGGGCTGTCCGGGCGCGTAATGCTCAACAAACAGCGCGGCAAGCTCACCATCAACACGGCGCTCGGCTTCATCAGCCCCGGCTTCGATGTGAACGACCTCGGCTTCATGTGGCAGACGAACGTCATCAACTGGCACTTCGCCGCCTCCTATCGATGGACCGATCCGACGTCGTGGTATCGCAGCATTTTCTGGAACGCCGCCGCCTTCCGGAGCCTGGACTTCGACGGCAACACCACGTGGACGGGGTTGTGGACGGGCGCGTTCTTCCAGTTCCTCAACTATTACGGGATATGGATGAACGCGGCCGTCAACCCGGAAACGGTGAACAACCGCCGGACGCGCGGCGGGCCGCTGACGCGCAACCCCCCCGGCGTTCAGTTCGGCTTCGAGTTCAACACGGACAGCCGGAAGGCGTTCGTCTTCGGGCTTGGCGGAAACGTGTACCGGCAGCGGGACGAGGGCAGCTTCAACATCGGGCCGAGCGTGCAGTGGAACCCCGCGCCGAACGTCTCGCTTCGGATCAGCCCGCAGATCAACCTGAACCGCACCTTCGCGCAGTACGTCGGGCAGTTCGACGATCCGTTCGCCACGCGCACCTTCGGGCGGCGATACGTCTTCGCCGAACTCGATCAGGCGACGGTCTCCACCAGCATCCGGCTGAACTGGACCTTCACCCCGACGCTCAGCTTCCAGCTCTTCGCGCAACCGTTCGTCTCCTCGGGGGACTACGACACGTATAAAGAGCTCGCGCGGCCCAGGAGCTATGACTTCATCAACTATGGCGAGCAGGGAACGACCTTCGATGCCGAGACGCTCACCGCCGATCCCGACGGCGACGGTCCGGCGGCGGCGATCCGGCTTCCGGATCAGGACTTCAGCTTCAGTTCGCTGCGCGGCACGGCGGTGCTCCGGTGGGAATACAAGCCCGGCTCGACGCTCTTCCTCGTCTGGACCCAGAACCGGGCGGACTTCGAGAACACGGGCGCGTTCGATTTCACCCGCTCCGTGAGCAGGATCTTCAACGCGAAGGCCGACAACATCTTCATGGTCAAGCTCACGTACTGGCTGAGTCGATGAGCGTATACGAATCGGGACGGTTCATTCGTTCTGAAAAAATCACGGACGTCGTCACAATCGGCCTTCGTCTGCGTATGGAGTTGAAACATCGGGGTGTAGGTGCGGCCGGGGTCTTTTGACTACCTCCGGACTTCGGACGCACGGTTTGCCGGGGATGTGTGGCCGTCCACGGAGAACCAGCCTTGAGGGAGGGCGCCCCGAACACCGCCGAGGTTCCATGAGCCTCGGCGGTTTTTTTTGGGGGGACCGGGCGAAGGGGCGCGGAGTGTGGCTTCCGATCGAGGTTCTCCCCTTTTTTATGAAGCCGCGTCCGATGGCGCCGGGAGCTCACAGGCGGCGGGAGTCGCCTCGGCGTCGGGCGGCGCGTAATAGTCGACGCGGCAGCCGCAGCCGTCCCACATGCGGTCATAGGTCGCCATGCGGTCCTCGACGAAGGCGTGCGCGGCTTCGAGATCGGGCAGGCGACGGAGGACCCGCTCGCCCGGCTTCGGCTCCTCGACGGCGGCGAGCGCATCGCCGAGGCGCACGAGGACGAGGTCGCCCGCGATGAACGTGGGGTGACGCTCGACCTCCTCGAAGGCGGGCGCGAGGGCGTTCCACGTCGCTTCGGGCAAGACGACAAGCCCTTCTTTTTCCACCTGTGTCGCGAGTTCTTCTGCCGTCATGGGATTGCTCGTATGGATGTGTGGATCACTCGTCCGACAGGCGATGGGACGCTCCGGAGGGCGCGGAGGATCCGCGCGGGGCGGGAGGCGGGCGAACATCGTCGCCGCTTCGGAATTATCATGGGTGCGGGAGGCCCCATGCCCGCCGTATTTCGCCTGTCCATCCTCTCCCGAACGGAAACCGCCATGCGACGACTGGTCCTTTTTCCGATCCTCTTTGCCGGGCTATCGCTCATGGCCGGGTGCGCCGCTTCGCCCGAGCCGCCCGCCGCCGCCGAACCGATCACCGACGCCGCGTACCTGACCGCCGACCTGTGGAACGACGGGCAGGCGGAGGTGACGTTTTACGAGGTCGAGCGCACCCGAAACCAGTATGGCGAAGACGCCCCGCAGCGCTTCCTCGCCGGCTCGTACCTCGTCAAGCACGACTTCGACCCGGAGGCGATGGCGAAGGCGGGGCGCGAAGCAAAAGTTCGGGTCCCGGCCTTCAAATACGCGCTGTTTTATGAGTTCGAAAGTCGCTCGTATCAGTTCAAACGGAGCTACGTGACCAATGCCGCACAGGCCGACCTGACGCCGCTCAAGGCTTCGTTCACGAGCTTCGACTGGTGCTCGAACCAGTACCGTGAACTGGCTTTCCATCCCGGCGGCGAGGTGACGATGCTCCGGCGGAGCGACGACTACGGCAACGGCGAGGGACGCTTTCGCTATCGTCCGAACGCCTATCCGGCGGCGCTCGTGCCCATGCTCGTGCGCGCGCTCGACTTTACGGCGCAGCCGCAGCGAGCCTTCACCGTGGCGCTCGAAGACGGACGGTTCGTCGGCGTCGTGGCCCGATTCGGGGGGAGAGAGACGCTCGAACTGCCCGGCGGCGCGCGCGAAGCGGAACGGGTCACGCTCGTCTATGACGAAAGCGTGCCCTCACCGGTCGGGGAGGAGACGGATCGCGAGGAGACGTACTGGCGCGGCGTCGGGCCCGGCCGGCTCCTCCTCCGCCTCGAAGGGGCGAGCGGGCGCTACCGCATGACGCTCGTCGAACACGTGCGCTCCCCGTACTGGCGCGAAAACCTGTACGAGCGTCTCACCCGTGTGAAGACCCGCCCCTGACCTTTTGCCCGTGGGAATTAACCCATCGCCCGATTCGCCGAAATATCACGTATCGATGCCGCGTGCCTGAAGTAAACACCCCCGTCGGAGCCGTCCTCTCGGGGGAGAAAACCTGACCTCACGAAGCCGCGCGCGAAAGGGTTTACATGGAGCAAACAGAGACACAGACGATTGCCGTGGCGGCGACGTTCACGGCGGAGCCGGTAGGCGCGACCCTCGGGCACTGGCTCGACGTCTTCGGAGTGTCGCACGCGATCACTTTCGCGCCGTATCATCAGGTTTTTCAACAGCTCCTCGATCCCGAAAGCCTCCTCGGGCGGAACGAGGCGGGCTTTAACCTCGTGTTCGTCCGCCTCGACGACTGGCGGCGGGATACCTCGGAAGGTCCGGACGGCGCGGAAGGTCCGGACGGCGCTCTCCGGGCCAACGTGGACGCTTTCCTCGACGCCCTTCGCGCCGCCGCCGGGCGCGCGGTGGTCCCGCATCTCGTCTTTCTCTGTCCCTCCGCCGCCGCCGACGATGAGCTTGCTTCGATGGAGGCGCGCATCCGAACGGCGGCGTCGGCGATGCCGGCCGTGCACGTCGCCGGCGCCGCCGAAGTGCTGGCGACCTATCCCGTCGAGGCGATCTTCGACGACTATGCCGACGCGCTCGGCCACGTCCCGTTCACCCCCGATTTCTTCACGGCGCTCGGCGCCTTTGCCGCGCGGCGGATGCTCGCGCTCCGGCGGAAGCCGTACAAG
Source organism: Rhodothermales bacterium (assembly GCA_026984335.1). Classification (GTDB taxonomy): domain Bacteria; phylum Bacteroidota; class Rhodothermia; order Rhodothermales; family ISCAR-4553; genus JALSSK01. The sequence continues at coordinate 19,905 of JALSSK010000026.1, read as the reverse complement.
GTGATCGTCCTCGACGCCGATCAGACGCTCTGGCGGGGCGTGTGCGGCGAAGACGGGCCGGAGAACGTCGTGCTCGACGAACCGCACCGGGCGCTTCAGATGTTCATGAAGGAGCGGCGCGAGGCGGGCATGCTCCTGGCCCTCTGCACGAAGAACGACCCGGCGGACGTGGCGGCGGTCTTCGACGCGCATCCCGAGATGCCGCTCCGGATGGAGCACTTCCACGTTCGACGCATCAACTGGCGGCCGAAGTCGGAGAACCTCCTCGCGATGGCCCGCGAGCTCAACCTCGGTCTCGACAGCTTCATCTTCATCGACGACAACCCCATCGAATGTGCCGAGGTGGCCGCCCGGCTCCCGGAGACGCTCGTGCTCCCGCTCCCCTCGGATCCCCGCCACCTTCCCGCCTTTCTCGAACACGTGTGGGCGTTCGATGCGCCGGAAAGAACGGCCGAGGATGCCCTTCGCGCCGGACATTATCGCCGGGAAGCGCGGCGGGCGGAGGCGATGAGCGCAGCCCCGAGCCTCCGCGACTTCATCGAGGGGCTCGCGCTCGAAGTGGAGATCGCCGCGCCGGAGGAGGGGGCCTGGGCCCGCGCGGCGCAGTTGACCCGGAGGACGAACCAGTTCAATGCGTGGCCGAAGCCTCGCTCGGAGGGCGAACTTCGGGCGCGGGGCGAGGCGTGCCGCATCGTCTCCGTCCGCGACCGCTTCGGCGCGTACGGACGCACCGGCTTGCTCACGTGGCGCCTCGAGCACGACACGCTCGACGTGGACACGTTTCTCGTGAGCTGCCGGGTGCTCGGACGCGGCGTCGAGCATCGGATGACGGCGTGGCTGGGCGCATACGCCCGGTCGAACGGCCTCCGTTTCGTGCGTGTCCGCTTCCGAGCCTCGGGGCGCAACCGGCCCGTGGAGGATTTTCTCCGGAGCATCCCGAGCGACCTCGAACCGGAGCCCGACGGCTTCTGCTTCCGGGCGGAGACCTTGGCGAAGCTGGTCTATGAGCCCGAGGCGGAGCGTCCGGCGGAGCGCCCGGCGGAGACGAAGCGCAGCGGGAGGCGGACCACCGGAGCGGCGCCCTCCATGCGCATGCTGCACGTGGCCGCCATGGGAGGGCGCGTGGCGGACATCCGCGCCGAGGTGGAGGCGGCCGCCGCCCGGCGACGACCTGCGCAACCGGCGGCGTACGAGGCGCCCCGCGACGCCCTCGAACGCGACGTCGCGGCGATGTGGGCCGCCGTGCTCGGACTCGACCGCGTGGGCGTGCACGACAACTTTTTCGCCCTCGGCGGCCATTCGCTCGCCGCCACACAGATCATGGCGCGCATCCGGGAGCGCTTTGGCGCAGACCTCTCTTTCCAGACCTTTTTCCGTCACCCGACCGTGGCGGAGGTGGCCGGGGCGATCCGGAATGCCCCGCCTCGATGCCCCGACGCGACCCTCCTCTCCGAACTCCTCGACGAGATCGAAACCCTCTCGGAAGAAGAGGTGCAGGCTCAGCTCGACGGCCTGGCGGGTGCGCCGCCGGCTCGGGTCCTTGCGCCCGTGCCCGCCGCCTCGTCGCCGTCTTCCGGCGCCGTCCTCACGACGCTCGGCCTCGTCACGCGCAACCGGGTGGCGGCCGCCCGCCGCGCCCTGACCTCGTACGTGGAAAACGCCCGCCGCTTCGGACGCACGCCCGACGTGGTCGTGATCGACGACTCGACCCGCCCCGAGGTGCGCGAGCGATACCGGGCCATGCTCCGGGAGTTCCGCAACACCCACGCCGTGCCGGTGCACTATGCGGGCTTCGAGGAGAAACGGAGGTATGCACAGACGCTCATCGCCGAGGGGCTGCCGAAGGAGGCGGTGCGGTTTGCGCTCTTCGATGAGGAGGGCGTCGGCCATACGCCGGGCGCCAACCGGAACGCGATGCTCCTCCACGCCGCCGGGACGGGACTCCTGTGTGTGGACGACGACACCCTCGGGCGTCCCGCGCGCCCCCCGGAGTGGGACGAGGGCCTCGCCGTGAGCGCCGGGCGCGATTCGAGCGCGTACTGGTTTTTTCCCGACGCCGAGGCCGCGATGCGGGCCGTCACGTTCGTCGAGAAGGACCTCCTGGCGCTGCACGAAGCCTACCTCGGTGCGGACGTTTCCCGCCTGATCGACGACCACGCGCCCCTGTGTTCGCGCGGCTCCGAAGAAGCCCTCCGCCGGTTGAGGACGGCCCGGGTGGGCGTGACGCTCAACGGTCTTGCGGGCGACTGCGGGTGGGGCGCGCCCTTCGGTTGCTGGGGCGCGCCGATGGGGTATCTCCTCCTCGAAGGCGAATCGCACCGGCGGCTCGTGCGCTCCGAAGCGGCGTATCGCACCGCCGTCACGAGCCGGAACCTCATCCGCGCCGTGCGGCGGCCGACGGTGAGCGACGGCACGCTCGCGATGACCACCTTTGCCGGCTATGATCTCCGCGCCGACCTGCCGCCGTTCTTGCCCGTGGCGCGCGGGCAGGACCTCGTCTTCGGGCGCATGGTGGATGCGGGCGCGCCCGGCGTCTCGTTCCTGCATCTGCCCTGGGTGTTGCCCCATCGTCCGGTGGAAGAGCGGCGGTTCTGGCCCGGCGAGATCTTTCGCACGGCCGCGGGCGTTGACGTGGCAAAAGTGATGATGGCCTGTCTCGACGGCTTCGCAGGCGAGGCGGCGGACCCGGCCGCGGCGATGCGGGCGCTCGGCGCGCACCTCGTCGAGATCGGCCAACAACCGCTTCCGGAGTTCGACGCTTTCGTGCGCGAGCGCCTCCGGGCCATGAACATCCGCTTCCTCGCGCGTCTCGACGAACGGCTCCGCGAAGACGGTCCTGAAGCGCCGTTCTGGGCCGAGCACCTCCGGCGATACCGGAGCATGCTCGCGCGCGCGATGGACGCACCCGAGTACGACGTCCCCCTCGATCTGAGGCGGGGGCGCGACGCTCCGGCGGCCCGCGCGGCGCTCCGGCGGCTCGTCCGGCGCTTCGGGGAACTGACGGCCGTATGGCCCGAGGTGCTCGCCGTCGCCCGGCGGCTCCGCCTCGAAGGACGCGGGCTCGCCCTTCCGCTCGATTGAATGAATCACCCGAACGACGGCACGGATCCACGCGCTCCGGACGAGGCGTTGCCGCCCGAACTCCGGGCGCGGCTCGCCACGCTCTCGCCCGAACGACGAGCGCTCCTCGAAGAACGGCTCCGCCGGCATCGGGGGGAGGCTGAGCCGTCGGAAAGCGCGCGCTCCGGACCGGCTCCGCTCTCGCTCGCGCAGGAGCGGCTGTGGCTCCTCGATCAGCTGCGTCCCGGTGACCCCGCCTTCCACGTGACGGCGGCGTGGCGGCTGCTCGGCCCGCTCGACGCGACCGCCCTCGCCGAAAGCTTCGCCGACGTCGTCCGGCGGCACGAGACGCTCCGCACGACCGTCGCCGTGCGCGGGGGAAAGCCCGTGCCGGAGACGGCGAAGGAGCCTGTTTCGGGGCTCGAAGTCGTCGATCTCGGCAGCATGGACGCCGGGCGGCTGCGCGCGGCGCTCCGAGAGGCTTCCCGGAGACCGTTCGACCTCGAAAAGGGGCCGGTCATCCACGCGAGGCTCTTTCGAAGCGGAGACGAGGACCATACGCTACACGTGAGCCTCCACCTCTTCGCTGCCGACGGGTGGTCGCTCGGAGTCTTTGCGGAGGATCTCGGGAAGGCCTACGCGGCGCGGACGGAGGGGCGGGCGCCCGAGCTGCCTGCGCTCGCGGCGTCGTATGGAGACTATGCCCGGGCGCAGCGCGCGTGGATGCGAGGCGCCGCGTTCGAGGACATGCGCGCGTGGTGGCGGCAGGCGCTCGCCGGATACACGCCGCCCACGGTCCCGGCGCGGCGGATGCGGGCGGACGCCGGGGCCGTGGAGACCTTCACGCTCCCGCCCGATCTGTCCGAAGCCCTCACGGTCTTCTCCGCCCGGCGCGGCGTCACGCCCTTCATGACGCTCCTGGCCGCCTTCGATGGCGTGCTTTTCGGTCTGACGGGGCGCTCGGACGCGCTCGTGTGGACGCCCATGGCGGGGCGGAAGGAACGCCGGCACGAACGGCTCATCGGGCTTTTCGTCAACCCCGTTCCCGTACGGATCGACGGCTCCGGCAACCCGTCCTTTCTCGAACTCCTCGACCGGGTGCGGGCGAGCGCCGTCGAGGCCTTCGCTCGTCAGGAGACGCCCTTCGAGGTGCTCATGGACCTCATTCCGTCCGTGCGCGCGCCGGGCCGGGCGGCGATGGAAACGATGTTCGCCTGGCAGAACGCGCCGTCACGGCCGTTGCGCCTGCCCGGCCTCCGCGTCGAGCGTGTGGAGGCTGATGCGGGCGGGACACAGTTCGACCTCGGGCTCACGATGAAAGAGACGTCCGGGGGGCTTGTCGGAACGTTTCGGTATCGTACGGATCTCTGGGACGGCTCGGAGGTGCGGGCGATGATCGACAGGTATCGCGCGGTCCTCGCGGGGGTGTTTGAGGCGCCGGATCGGAAGCGCTCCGTCTTCGTCGAGGCGCCGGTGTGTGGGGGGGACGAGGAAGCGCCGGTGCGCGTGCGCCGGGGCCCGGCCGCGCCGCCCCGCAACCGGGCCGAGCGCCGCCTCGTCGAGATCTGGGAACGGGTGCTCGGGGTGGAGGGCATCGGCGTGGAGGACGACTTCTTCGAACTCGGGGGGCGTTCGCTCCGCGCCATCGAGCTTTTCGCCGGGATCGAGGCTGCTTTCGGGGTGCGGATGCCGCTCGCCTCGCTCTTCGAAGCGCCGACGGTGGCGGCGCAGGCGCGCCTGCTTCAACGGGGAGGGCCCGCGCCTGCGACGCACCGCCACCTCGTCCCGATGCAGCCGGAAGGGACGCGTCCGCCGCTCTTCTGCGTGCACAACCTCGGGAGCACCGTCCTCCTCTATGCCGGACTCGCCCGTCATCTCGGGCCGGATCAGCCGGTGTATGGCGTGCGCGGGCAGGGGCTCAACGGCGAACGCATCACATTCCGGAGCGTGGCGGAGATGGCCGAGGTCTACGTCGAAGAGATCCGGAGCGTGCAGCCCGCGGGGCCGTATCATCTGCTCAGCTTCTGTCTCGGCAGCCGTCTGGCCCTCGCGATGGCGCGCCGCCTGACGGAAGCGGGCGAGCGGGTGGGACTGCTTGCCTTCATCGACGGCGTCAGCCCGACCCTCGCGCCGGGAAACGTCTCGGCGAGGCGGGCGGCGGTCTACGGCGGGCACCTGAGCGCGCGGGTTCTTCGGGGGACGGAAGCCCGGGGCGTTCGCGCCCGGCTGGGCGGGCTGTGGGAACGCCGCCGGTGGCTCGAAGCGCGGGCGCGGCTGGCGCTCGGGCAAAGCGTCCCCGAACGGCTCAAGTTCGCCTACGTCATGGAGACCCACCGGCGGCTCCTGCGGGCCTGTGAGGGCGGGCCGTATCCGGGCCGGATCGTCGTCTTCCGGAGCGAGCGTCTCCGTCACCTGCCGCCCGACCTCGGCTGGAGCGCTTTCGCGCGCGGCGGCGTCGAGACGCACGACGTCGCCGGTCCCCACCGGCTCCTCGATGAGCCGTACGTCCGCGACCTCGCCGCGCTCCTCCGGCGGCGTCTGGAAACTCCGGAGGAGCGCGACGGCTCGGACCGCCGGGCGTGATCACATCGCGCCGAACTGCGCTTCGAGTGTTCTCGGATCCTCCAGCCACGTCGCGTATGCCTGCTTCGACATTGCGTCGGGGAGAATGTCGGTCACGCCCGCTTCGACCCCGTCGAGGGTGGCCCGGGCGATGTCCGCCGGAGACGTTTTGGGCAGCTCGAGGGCCCGGATCATGTCCGTATCCACGGGGCCGGGGAAGACGCCGTGCACGCGGACGTTCTGTCCGGACAGCTCGGCCCGGACGGCCTGCGTGAGGGAGAAGGCGGCGGCTTTGGATGCGCCGTAACCTCCGATCCCCGGCATGTTGGCCAGCGCCAAGATGCTGAGGACGTTGACGATGGCGCCCTCGCCCCGGGCGATGAGGGTCGGCGCAAACGCCCGGATCACGTAGAGCGTGCCCATGTAATTGGTTTCCATGTCGCGCGCCGCCATCTCGGGGGCGCTCGCGAGGAAGCTGCCGAAGGCCAGCGTGCCCGCATTGTTGATGAGCAGCCCGACGTCCCCGGCTCGCGCGGCGGCGGCTTCGACGGAAGCCCGGTCGGTGACGTCCAGGCGCACCGGAAAGATGCGGCTCCGGTCGAGCGCGACGACCTCCTCCAGGCGTTCGGGCGATCGCGCGGCGGCATAGATGCGCCCGGCGTCCCGGCGGAGCAGTTCCTCCACGAAGGCGCGGCCAATGCCGCGATTGGCTCCGGTGACGAAGGCGACGGTGTTCTTGATTGGATACATGCGGTTCGAAATGGTTTGGGGTTGGTATGAAATGAACGGCCCCAAACTACCCGCATTCACAGGCTCCGCGCCTTATCAAATGTTAAGAAAGCCGTTTCTCCGGAAGCGTTCGTTTCAGGCGGGAGAGCGAGACCTCCGTGATGCCGAGATAAGAGGCGATGTGGTATTGCGGAACCCGTTGCGCGAGCTCCGGATGCTTCTCCAGAAAATCGAGGTACCGGTCTCGCGCTCGTTGCTGAAGCAGGCTCCGCGCCCGGAGTTCTTTCCGGGTCAAGAGATACTCGGCGAGCTTCCTTCCGAGTCGGTCGAAGAGGGGATCGTGATCGTAGAGCGCGGTGAAGTCGGAATAACGGGCTACGAGCATCGTGGTGGGTTCGAGGGCCTCGACGCCGTAGAGCACCGGCAGGTCGAGCACGGAGGCGGCGAGCGGGCCGGCGAACATGTTTTCCGTGATGAAGGCCTTGTTCGTTTCGGCGCCTTCATCGGAGAGGTAATAGAAACGGAGCAGTCCCTTGCCCACGAAGATCAACTCGTGCGTGCGGTCGCCGGGGAGCAGGAGGGGGGTGTGGGCGGGGACGGTTCGGACGCGAAAGATGGCGCGAAACGCGTCCCAGAGCGGATCGGGCAGTTCGACCCACGGGGCAAGGGCCGTCCGCATTTGCGAAAAAGGGTCGTGGGGGTCGTTCATGGCTTTGAAGGGACGGTTGGAGAGGAGCGTGCGGCTTCACTGCGGGGGCCTTTCGGCGGCGCGCCGTTCGCTTCACCGCCGGTTCCGTTTCTCCCGAAAGAAGGCGCGGAGCAGTTCGGCGGCGCGATCGGCCTCGATGCCCGAGACGACCTCGACGCGGTGGTTCAGGCGCGCGTCCTGCGGGATGTCGTAGAGGGTGGAGGCGCTGCCGGCCTTCTCGTCGAAAGCGCCGAAGACGAGGCGCTCGAGGCGGGCCCAGACGATGGCGCCGGCGCACATCGGGCACGGCTCCAGCGTGACGTAGAGCGTGCAGCCTTCGAGAAACTTCGAGCCGAGCGTTTCGCACGCGGCCGTAATGGCGATCATCTCGGCGTGGGCGGTAGGGTCCTTGAGCTGTTCCACGAGGTTGTGCCCGCGCCCGACGATGCGCCCCTCGCGCACGATCACCGCGCCTACGGGCGTCTCGCCGAGTTCATACGCGCGTTCGGCTTCCTTGAGCGCGCGCTTCATCCAGCGTCGGTCCGGGGTGAGGAGGGCGGAGAGGCTCATCGTCGAAAGGGGAGCGGAACGTTTGCCGTGAGAGCGTCCGCCGGCGGGACGTCTGTGCGGATCCGGGGCAAAGGGGGGAACGGGCGGGAAGTTACGAAACGAAGAGATGCGGGGCGATCAACGCCGTCGTTGCTGAAGGAGGCCGATGAAGCGAAGGACGACGGCGACGAGGAAGAGCACGAGCAGGACCTTGATCGCGTAGCCAAGCAGGAAGCCCGCCACCTTGAGAATGAGGCTGAGCACGACGACCGCCACCATCAATACGATGGCGATCACGATCCAACGGAGGATTTGCTGAAGATCCATGGTTGTACACTACCGTCAGGGTCAAAAATCGAGGTCAAAGAACTCCGACTCGATGAGGATGCCGTCGGAGGTAAATCCACCCGTGAGAAGTATTCGGCGCGAAGGTAAAATTGTTGCGGTGAAAGCATACCGCTTGCGCGGCAATTCCTCCGAAGCGGGAAAACGGAAGGAACGACCGGCAGGTTCCACGTACACTTCGGGGACGTCGAGCGCCGAGGCGGGTGCGCCCTGGTGTCCGCCAAGGAGCAGGACCATGCCGGGCGCAACGTGCACGGCGGCGTGGAGCGTGCGGGGGATCGCGGCGGGCGCGGCTCGGTCGATGAGGATGCCGACGCCGGGGCGGTAGTCGAAAATGAAGTGGGTTTGCTCGACGAAGCCGCCGTCGAAGAAGCTGCCGAGGACGAGGAAGCGCCGGGCGGCGATGGGGTCGGCGGCGTCGAGCGGGGTGACGGTGTGGCCGGTCACGGGCTCGATGAGCGGGCCGGGGGCGGGGCTCAGGGCGAAGAGCGTGTCGCGGGCGAAGAGGAAGCCCCGGAGGTCGTCGCGGATGCCGAGGCGGGGCTCGGGGCGGTACCGGACGTCGCCGCGCCCGCCGTAGAGGTCGATGAGCACGCCGTCGGCGGCGGGGCGGGGGACGGCGGTGTGGTGCGCCCGGCGGATGGGCTCTCCGAGGACCGGGACGGGCGCGAAGGTGCGCGCGCCGGGGTCGAACACCTCGGCGGCTTCGACGAGCGATGCCGTCGAGGAAAGGCTGTCGGAGCGGCTTCCGCCGAGCAGGAGCACGCGCCCGTCGGGGAGGAGCGTGGCCGTGTGGCCGGTGCGCGGCTCCACCATCCGGGCGTCGAGCCGCTCGAAACGCGCCGCGCCGGGCGGGAGCAGGTGCGCGTCCCGGCGCGCCTCGCCGTCGGCGCGGCTGACCCCGCCGGTGAGCAGGAGGCTGCCGTCGGCGAGGAGCACGGCGGCGTGCCCGGCAAGCGGCGCCTCGAGCGCGGGCGCTTCGGAACTGACGCGGAAGGGGAGATAGACCGCGAAGACCGTGTCCCGCCGCTCGACGTCCGCGGCGTCCACGGCCGAGAGGACGAGCGCGTTCAGCCCCTTCTCGAAGCGCATCCCGGCCTCCCACGTCCCACGCTCCGGCGCAAAGTGCATCGGGGTGTCGTTGACCGTCACCCGCTCCACCGAACGGAACGAGACGGCCCGCACCCGGAGCGTCGCCACCGAATCGACGAGGACCGTCGAGAGGTCCGGCGAGACGATCTCGATCTCCGGCGCGCGCGCTTCGACGAACGGGCGCTCGCACGCGGTCGCGCCGAGGAGGATCGCGCCGAGGAGGATCGCGCCGAGCAACGCTGAGAGGAAAGGCAGGCGTCGGGGCCTCATGGGCGGTCGGGTCGTGTCACTCATAGCCGACGTGTTCGAGGACGAGGCCGTGCGCCGGGGCGGCAGGTCCGGCCTCCCGGCGGTCGCCCGAGGCCAGAATGCGCGGGAGGTCGTCAGCCGGACGCCGTCCCCGCCCGATCTCGATGAGGGTGCCGACCACGGCCCGCACCATCCCGTGCAAAAACCGGTCGGCGACGATCCGGAAATGCCGGTCGCCCTCCCGCTCTTCCGCCACCCATCGCGCTTCCGCCACCGTGCACACGCGGTTCTCCGTTTCCGACTTTGCGCGACAAAAGGCGCTGAAATTATGCGTTCCGAGGAGATCACGGGCAGCCACGTTCATGCGATCGAAGTCGGGCGCGGAATACATGAGGCGTCGCCAGCGGCGTTCGAGCGGGCGCGGCCCGAGCGACACGTAGTAGTGGTATCGACGGGCGCGGGCATCATAGCGGGCATGGAACCCTTCGGGCGCCCGGGCGACGTCGAGGACGCCGATGCTCTTCGGGAGCATGCCGTTGAGCGCGTTCCGGAGGCGGCGCGGATCCACCGAGACGTCCGTCGTGAAGTGGGCCACCTGCCCGCGCGCATGCACGCCGGCGTCGGTCCGCCCCGAGCCGACGATGGTCACGGGGGTGCGGAGCGCCGTCGTCGCGGCCGCTTCGAGCGCAGCCTGAACGGTCGGACGGTCCGGCTGAGCCTGCCATCCGTGGAAGTCCGTGCCGTCGTAGGCGATCAAAAGACGAAAGGTGGGCAAGGCGTCGGGCTTTTCGGGAAACGGGCGTCCCCTGAAACCCGGACGAGACCCTCAGGTTCACCACAGACGTCTTTCGTTTTCCTCACCCTTTTCGCGATGATCGAAGCCTCGCGCATCTATCTGACCGGCTTCATGGGAAGCGGCAAAAGCACCGTCGGGCCGGAGGTGGCGGCGGCGCTCGGCTATGCCTTCGTGGATCTCGACGAAGCCATTGCGGCCGACGCCGGGAAGCCGGTGGCGGCGATCTTCGGCGGAGAAGGGGAGGCGGCTTTTCGTGCCCGCGAGGCCCGGATGCTCCGGCAGACGGGGACGCGTGAGGGGGTCGTCGTCGCGCTCGGCGGCGGGGCGCTCGCGGAGGAAGCGAACCTCGCGTGGGCGCTTCGAAACGGGACCGTCGTGTACCTCCGTGCTCCCGCGGAGACGCTTGTCGCACGGCTGAGTGGTGGGGGGCAGGCCGGACGCCCGCTCCTCTGTGACGATCGGGGGAAGCCGCTCCCGCCGGCCGCGCTTCGGGAAAAGATCGAGACGATGCTCGCGCGGCGGGAGCCGTTCTATCGCCGCGCGCACGTCGTCGTCGAGGCGGGCGAGCGCGAGGCGCGGGCGGTGGTCCGGGAGGTGCTTCGGGTCCTCGGCGTCATGCCGGGCGGGGTCTTCAGCTAAGGCGGAAAGAGCGGCGATGATACGGCGTCGGGCCGTGTGCGGCGAGCGCGGCATAGTGCTCGCGCGTGGGATAGCCGACGTTGCGATCCCATCCGTATTCCGGATGCGCTTCGTGGAGGTCGCGCATGAAATGATCCCGTGTGGTCTTGGCGACGATGGAAGCGGCTGCGATGCTGTGGCTCCGCCCGTCGCCCCGGACGAGGGTGCGAAAAGGGAACGGCGGATCGGGGAAGCACCGGTCGCCGTCAATGAGGAGAAAGTCGGGCGCGGGGATGAGGGCTTCGACGGCGCGGCGCATCGCCTCCATCGCGGCCCACAGGATGTTCAGCCGGTCGATCTCCTCCGGCGAGCACAGTCCCACCCCGATGGCCTCGGCCTTCGCGCGGATCTCCGCGAGCACGGCCTGGCGCCGCGCCGCGCTCAGCTTCTTGCTGTCGCGCACGCCGCCGACGGTGACGCCGGGCGGGAAGATGACGGCGGCGGCCACCACCGGACCGGCGAGGCATCCGCGCCCGGCTTCGTCCACACCGGCGAGGCGGCGATAGCCCTCGGCCCACAACGGTTCTTCGGTCTCAAGCGTCGGCGGCATCAGGGGCGTGCGGACTCCGTTTCTCGTGGCGCGTCTCAGGGATTATCCTTCTCTGAATATACGCCGCGGGCGCATGGGGTCAACGTTTCACCGGCTCAAGATTTCACCGGCTCAACGGCGCGTCGTTCGTTGCGCCGGCGTCTCAGGGCCGGCCGGTCGGCGGGGGCGGACGCGCGGGGAAGGGTCACGGTGAACAGCGTGCCGACGCCTTTCTCGCTCTCGACGGTGATCGCGCCGCCCATCAAATCGACGAGCTGTTTCGCGATGGTGAGACCGAGCCCCGCGCCCTCGTAGGTGCGCGCATCCCCGATGGATTCCTGACGGAAAGCCTCGAAGACGTGCGGGAGAAAAGCGGCGGAGATGCCCACGCCCGTGTCGTGGACGTGGATCCGGAGGCGACGCCCATCGGCTTCGATCGTGACCTTCACGCCGCCTTCGGAGGTGAACTTGATCGCGTTCCCGATGAGTTCGTGCATGATGCGCCGGAGAGCCTGCCGATCTCCACGTGTCTCGATGGTCTGCTCCGGCCCGACGAAGCTGAGCGTCAGGCCCTGCGCCGCGGCCAGCGTATCGAGCGAACCGACGACGCTCCGAACCACCTCGTCGGCGTCGAACGTCTCCGGGTGAAGCTCGATCTTTCCTTCTTCGATCTGCGCAAACTGAAGGATGGAATCCAGCATTTCGAGCAGGCGCTTGCCGTTGTCCTGAATGTCCGAGATGAGTTCGAGCTGTTCGGGGAGCGCGTTGTCCTTGAGCACCGAAGCGCCGACGAGGATCACCGAAAGCGGGGTGCGGATCTCGTGGTGCATGTTGGCAAGGAACGCGCTCTTGACGCGGGTCATCTCTTCGGCGCGTTCCTTGGCAGCGATGATCTCGGCTTCATGCCGCTTCCGCGACGTGATGTCTTCGATCATGGCGAAGCTGTAGCCGGAATGCTCGTGGTTCTCCACCACCGTAAGAGAAAACTGCGCCCAGAAGACCTCTCCATTCTTTCGGACGAGGCGTTTGTGAAAGAGGTAGCCGTCGCGTTCATCCCGCTTCATTCGGAAAATGTGGGCCTGTTCCGCCACGAAGTCTTCCGGGAACGTCAGGTCGGCGAAGGTCATCTCCGAGAGCTCTTCGGCGGTGTATCCGAGCATCTGCGCGAGGGCCGGGTTCGCCTGCTCCAGGCGTCCCTCGGCGTTGATGACGGCGATGCCGAAAGCAGCGTTTTCAAAAAGAAGGAGGAAACGGGCTTCCACCGCGCGAAGATCTTTACGGATGCGTTTGCGCTCGGCGCTCACGCGCTGGTAGCCGTTGATGAGCACGGCGCTGAAGAGCGCCAGCAGACACGAGACCCAGATGAGGATCTTCAACTGATACCACTTGCCTTCGAGCGTGACGTACTGTTCGGCGATCTGAGACCGCACGATGCCTACCGCTCCTTTGATTTGCGAGAGAGCCTCGCTCAGCGAGTGGAGATATTCCGTTTTTGTTTCATCCTGTTCGGCGGCCTCCCGTGGAACGGCGGCGGTGGGCTGAGAAGCATAGACCAGCGCGGCATGGCTGATGAGCGCGTCCACCCGCGCCAGGTGCGGGTCGATGAAGTCGCGGCGTACGCTCGACAGGTCGAGCGAACCGGTGCGCTTCCAGTAAACGGCGTACAGCAGGCCCCAGTCCGACCGGGACGAGGGCTCATTCGGGGAAGAGAGAATAAAGGCGGCGCGGAGGTCCCGCACGTCTTTCTCGATCTCTCCGAGTTGACGCACCACGCTCATTTGCTCGTTTACGGTGTTTTGGAGCGTGGTGATGTCGTGAAAGACCTTGAGGATCCAGATGGCGAAGACGACGGCCAGGAGCACGGGTAGCCCGATGAGCCGGTTCTTCGAAAAGATTGGTGTCATATGAGCTGCCGGGTAAGGGGGGGAGGCAGTGAGCAGTTTCTGTATCGCCTGATGTTGGGAGCGCTTAAGGCCGGAAGGAACAGTCTGTAAAAAATGAAGGAAAAAACCCTTAAAAAAAAGAAGGAAGATGTGCGCGAAGGGACCGCATCTCTGATGCATCCGTGCGCAAGGAGGAAGGGGACGGTTGCGGAGACGCAGGGATAAATATCCGGAGTTCTTCCGCATGCGCCGTTCCGTCCGGAAGGAGTCTTACCGGAGGATCAGGCGGCTTCGTCGTATTGATCCGGGAGGTCGTTCTCATAGAGGACCACGTCGCCGGGGCGGAGGAGGGGTTTCAGGTAGTCGTGGGCCTCGAAGAGGGAGGCGACGACCTTCACGCGGTCGTCCGGGAAGCCGGCGGCGCGGAGGCCCTCGCGAATGGGCCGGGTCTGCCGTTCGCCGACGAGGACGGCCAGGTCGGCATGGCGTGCGATGTGTTCGCCAAAGGCGCGGTTCTCGGCCCACTGCCGCTCGCCCAGTTCGATCATGCCGGGGGTGACGATGATCCGGCGGCCGGTCTCGAAGCTGCCGAGGATCTCCACGGCGTTTCGCGCCCCGACGGGGTTCGAGTTGAAGGCGTCGTCGATAATGGTCACGGGACCATCGCGGCGGAGCTGAAGCCGGTGCGGCACCGGCTCGATGCGGGCGACGGCGTGGGCCATCTGCCGGAGCCGGAGCCCGAGCGCGCGCCCGACGGCCAGGCCGAGCAAGATGTTGAGGACGTTGTGCTTGCCGAGCAGTCGTGTGCGGATCGTCGCCTCGTTGCCCGTTTCGTCGCGCACGACGAACGTCGCGCCTTCGGGGCCGTACCGGACGTCGCGGGCGATGAGGTCGGCGCCGGCGCGGCCTTCCGCGGAGACGCGCCACACCCGTCCGCCGGCGTGCTCGGCCATTGCGGCCACGCGCGGGTCGTCCACGTTGAGCACCACCGGAGCGTTCTCCCTCGCGCACGCGACGAGTTCCCCCTTCTCGCGTGCAATGTTCTCGACACTGCCCATCGTCTCCAGATGGGCCACCCCGACGGAGGTGACCACCGCGACGTCCGGTGTGGCGATGGCGCACAGCTCGCGGATGTCGCCCGGATGCCGCATGCCGTATTCGAGCACGAGCACCCGATGTTCGGGACGAAGGCGGGTGTTCACCACGAGGCAGATGCCCATCGGCGTGTTGAACGAGCCCGGCGTGGCGAGCACGTGGAAGCGTTGCGAGAGGATCTCGGCCACGATGAACTTGACGCTCGTCTTGCCATACGACCCCGTGATGCCGACGATCCTTAGGTCGGGGCGGGCTTCGAGGCGGCGGCGGGCCTCGCGCTTGAAGCCGTTCTGCAGGGCGGTTTCGACGGGGCGCATGACGAAAGCGGCCAGGAGCACCCACAACGGACCGCCGAGGTCGGCGACGAAGAGGCCCGCGAGGTACGGGAGGAAGCCTTCCGGTCCGTGCATACGCAGACCAAGCGCAAGCCCCGCGCCCACCGGCATCGCCGCAAAGACAACGGCGGCGGCGAGCAGGCGACGCATCCGGTTCGTGAAGACGAGGGGTTTCTTCACCCGCGCGCTCCGGTACAACCGCGACGACGCAAACGCGACCGCCCATGCGGGGAGCACGAAGCACAGGGTCCGGAAAGGAGAAAAAAACCGGACCCCGAGGCCGCCGAGCGCCAGGAGCATGAGCCCCGCGAGGTGCGAGCGGCGAAAGATGACGCGGCCCATCCGCGCGCGAAGCCACGCGACAAACTCGCCGGACTTGTAGCCTTCGAGTTGAAAGATGTGAAGGAAATACCTCAGCCTCCGCCAGATTCGCCAGCCGGCGAAAAGCGTTGCGAAGAGTGCGAGAACGTACAGAAGAGCCATGTGGGGAAGTCGGGTTCCGGCGTGAATGCGCCCCGGAAGGCGTGCGGGGAGGAAGGCTTCAAATTAGGACAGCGCGCATCCGATCACGAATGTTCGAGAAAATAACGGGTGGCGGCGACGAACGTGTCGGGGTCGTCGAGGTAGCCGTAATGGCCTGCGCCTTCGAGCGTCACGAGACCGGCGTCGGGGATCCGCGCTTCGAGGACGGCCATCTGTTCCCGGGAGACGGCCGTGTCGTGGTCGCCCCGGAAGAGAAGCGTCGGCGCGGTGATGCGGTGCACGCGGTCGTCGAGGTGGCACGTGACGGTCCGGACGAAGGTCTCGCGCATGACGCCGTCGAGCGCGCGGTAGTCGGAGGAGCCGAGCGCTTTCCATACGAGCGAATGCCGGAGCCAGTCGAGGCCATGTTCGGAGAGGGGAGCGGGGAGGAGCTCGAACGGCCGCTTGAGCGCTCTCGCGAGGCGCTTCCGGAGGTGATACTTCCACGTGCGCCGGGGAGTGACGCCGGAAGGGCTGATGAGCACGAGACGCCGGACGCGGTCGGCGGATTCCGGGTCGGAGGCGAGATAAAGCGCGATCCGCCCGCCGTTCGAGTGGCCGATGATCGTCACCGGAGCGCCGAAGGTGTCGTCGAGGAGGGTGCGGACGAGAGCGGCGTGTTCGGGCACGCCCCAGGCTTGGGGCGGCGGCGGGGAGGCGCCGTGGCCGGGCAGGTCCACGTTGACCACGCGCCAGCGATCGGAGAGCGCCTCCGCGATGGGACGCATCAGCGCGGCGCTCGAACCCCAGCCGTGGAGCAGGAGCACCGGTTCCCCGTCTTCGGGGCCGCTCGTCTCGCGGTGAAGCCGGTCATGGCCGAAGGCAGCGACGTCGGGCATACCGAAAGGATGGGTGTGGGTGGGAAAAGGTTGAAAAACGGCTCCGAAGGCGCATGGGCCCTTCATGCGGCAGGGACGGAAACCATCCCGCTCGGCCGTCGTTCCAATAACTCAGAAATCGGCGCTTCTCTCCCGGCCGATATTCGATCGTTTGTCACAAAGTTCCCCCGTGTCCCCCCCTCCCGGTGTGGAAGACAGACGAAGTGTTGGTCGTTCCCGAGTTCTTTCCGGAACCGGTTTCAGGTTAGTCGAGCGTCGTTCTTGATGCTTTTCTTGCGTCACGGTAGTGGAGCGGGGATGCGGTTTTGGCGGGCGCACCTGATGGTCCGGTTGTCATCCCGAGAAGGAAGAGACGCCTGCGCATGCTCCGGCGCCTGGGGAGCGTTCCCGCGTCAGGGTACTGCCTGGGCAAAGGTTGCATGCTCGCTTGTGGGCGCGCGCGCAGGTCGTTCCCGAGCGGGCAGCGATTGCATGGAGGGGAGAGGGTCGGTAAACCGTGGTTGTGAACCGATCGGTTCCTTCAAAAATCCACCTCGCCGGATGCGGCAGAGAAGCCGGGGCGAGCGTACGTGAGCGGCGCAGGGAGTGCTCTGAAGAGAGGCGCCCGGTCGCAAGGAGGCATTCCCGGGGGCTCCGGGATTCACCCGTTTGGCAGAGCGAACATTCACCTTGACGTCCCTCCCGATCTGCGTCCTTGGACCCGTTCGGTGGCGTCGCAGCAAACATTCTTTCATTCATCACCGGAATCGTTCCGAGAGGCGGCTCATGAGGCCGCTCGTCGAAAGATGCGGAACGCTCGCCCGGTGTCCTCCCCCGCCCCTTTTCGACGGGGCGCGCCGTTTCGCAAGGCGCATCCGCCGGGGTGGGATAGGACGATGGGCATACGGTACACAAACATCCAGTACGGTTTTATGGCAGAGCAACCTTTCACTGGTCTCCTCGAAATGATTGGAGACAAAAAATTTGGTTTTATCCGCGAATTTCGTCACGACGTCCCGAAAGGGAAGAAGGACGCCTTCGTGCCGCCCCCCTTGATTCGGAAGCACAATCTGCGCGACGGCGTTTTGCTCGAAGGCACGTTGCGTCCGGGTCGCAAGGGCGATATGCAGGTGCATCGCGTGCACCGGGTAATGGGTCTTCCGCCCGAGACCTGGGCGAAGATGCGCAATTTCGATCAGGGACAGATCGTGTATCCGAACGAGAAGCTGGAGATCGTCACCGCTCCGAACGACTGGACGATGCGGGTCATCGATCTGGCGGCTCCGCTCGGGAAAGGGCAACGGGCGCTCATCGTGGCGCCGCCCCGGACGGGCAAGACGTACATTCTCAAGCAAATGGCCGCTGCGATGGCGCAGAACCACCCCGAGGTCGAATTGGTGGCCCTGCTGGTGGACGAACGTCCCGAGGAAGTGACGGACTTCAAACGTTCCACGCCCGCCACCATCTTCGCCTCTTCGAACGACCGCGAGGAGGACAACCACGTCCGCGTTTCCACGATCGCGCTCGAATATGCGAAGCGGCTCGTGGAGATGGGGCGCGACGTCGTGCTTCTGCTCGACTCGCTCACGCGCCTCGGGCGCACGTTCAACCTGTATTCCGAAGGCAGCGGACGCACCCTCTCCGGCGGTCTCGACGCTCGCGCCATGCAGATCCCCCGGCGCATCTTCGGGGCGGCCCGCAACATCGAGGGCGGCGGCTCGCTGACGATCATCGCTACGGCGCTCATCGAGACGGGCAGCCGCATGGACGAGGTCATCTTCGAGGAGTTCAAGGGCACCGGCAACGCCGAGATCGTGCTCGACCGCGAGATGGCGAACAAGCGCATCTTCCCGGCCGTCAACCTGCGCAAGAGCGGCACGCGGAACGAAGAACTGCTTCTCGGAGACAAGGTGCACCAGCACAATCGCCTCTTCCGCGCGCTCAACAGCCGCCCGCCCATCGAGGCGATGCAGGCCCTGTTGCGGCACCTCCAGAAAACGTCTTCGAACGACGAGTTGCTCAACGAATTGATCCCGGCGCTCTAGGGAGAATATGCCCCGGCGCGGGTGAACATAACCCGTGAGGAAGCGTAGAGACCGGACGCTTCCGCGCGGCGTTCCACCGCTGCGGGCGGGCGCTTCCGTCTCATCAAAATAAGTGCGTGTACGTGGAACCCGACCCCCTTCCTTCCGAGCGCCTGTTCCGGACCAACGGCGGCGGCTATGCCCGGTATCAAACGCCTCCGGTGAAAAAGCCCCGCGACCGGTACTGGCTGCACCTCCTGCTCTTCTTCCTGACCCTTGCGGCCACCGTGCAGGCGGGCGGAACGTGGGCCGGACGCACGCTCGTCTATGAGGAAGCGGGTCTCAGCGCGTACATCCTCGACGGGCTTCGCTTCGCCGTCGCGCTGCTGCTCTTTCTCACGGTGCACGAGTTCGGACACTATTTTGCCGCGCGCCGTCACGGGGTGGACACGTCGCTGCCCTACTACATCCCTGCGCCGTTCATCGGCATTGGCACGTTCGGGGCCGTCATCCGCATCCGCGAGCCGATCCCGAGCACCCGCAAACTCTTCGACATCGGCGCGGCGGGGCCGCTGGCCGGCTTCGTGGTGGCGCTCGGCATCCTCCTCTATGCCCTGGCGACACTCCCGCCGCCGGACTACATCTTTGACCTGGGCGGGCACGAAGGCCTCAAGGCGTATATCCGGCAATACGGCACGTTCCCGGACCACATACTGCCGGCGGATCCCGGCACGGAGGGATTGCGGCTGGTGGTGGGACAAACGCCGCTCTTCTGGTTCCTCTCACAGTTCTTCGCCAATGTCCCGCCGATGTACGAGCTGTACCACTATCCGGTGCTTTTTGCCGGTTGGCTCGGACTCTTCTTCACGGCGCTGAACCTGCTCCCCGTGGGGCAGCTCGACGGCGGGCACGTGCTCTATGCGCTCGTCGGGCCGAAGTGGCATAGCCGGTTGGCGCACGGCTTCTTCATGCTGTTGCTCGTCTCCGGGGCCATCGGCTTCATGAACACCGAGGACGCGCTTCTCGAAGGGCTCCACGGGTGGGGCGGCCCCGCGCTCGCGTGGCTTCTCCTCTCGGCCATCCTCTTCGTGTACCTGAACCGCGTCTTCAAGGGCGAGCACCGCGTCATCGCGCCGGTGTTGCTGGGCATCATCCTGCTGGTCGCCCTGAGCCAGTGGGTCGGCCCGCCGATGCAACAGTTCGGCTATACCGGCTGGCTCGTCTTCTCCCTGTTGCTGGCCTTCCTGGTCCGCGTCGAACATCCGCCGGTGCTCTATGCCGAGCCGCTCACGCCGGGACGCCGCGTGCTCGGCTATCTGTGCATCGCCATCTTCTTCGGGTGCTTCAGCCTGACGCCGCTCTACTTCGTTTGAGCACTGTTGCTCCCGGATCGGGAGCGCGTTAGATTACGGTTCGAGTGTCCGTTCACCTTTCACGGGAGGCAAACCCATGCGCCCTGTCAAGAGAAACGACTTCGTTCCAGCGCTGGCGGCGCTGGCTTTCGTCGCGCTGTGCTCGCCCGGATGTATGAAGAACGGTGGAGCGGAGGGGGATGACGCCGTGTTCACGGCGCGGTGGAACGAGACGCTCGTGATGCCGGCGGGCATTCCGGCGGAAGAGCTTCCCGACCCGAACTCGGAGGGCGCGCGACTCGTGGCGAAGTATTGCTCACAATGTCACGGCATCCCTTCCCCGGCGCGCCACAGCGCCGAAGAGTGGGTCCCGACGTTCCGGCGCATGGTCCGGCGGATGGAGCACTCCTCGCGCATGGGGCGGATGATGGGACGGGGACGTTGGATGCGCGGCCCGCGCGGGATGCACGGCGCCGCCGCGCCGACCGTCGCAGAGCAGCGGATCATGCTGGCTTATCTGCAGGCGAACGCGCTCCAACCGCTCGCCGAACTGCCCCCCGAGGCGGCAGAAGCCCCCGGGGCGGCGGCCTTCAGTGAGA
>JALSSK010000025.1 GCA_026984335.1 Rhodothermales bacterium | reverse complement strand
AGGGGCAGCAGTCGGCCCCGGAGGCGCACGAGGTCGCCGCGCCGCACGTCGGGGAAGGCGAGCCGGTCGGCCCACGGCGGCTGCGCGAGCGTCACGAGCACGTCGCCGGTGGCGCTGCGCGAGCGCCGGACCGCGTGAACGCGGGAGACGTTCAGGATAAGACGCGCGCCGGTCGGAGCCGCCGTGGGCTCGTCAGCGACGCGGCCTTCGAGCGTCACGGTGCGGCCGTCCGCGCGCACGAGCGCCGCGACGTGATGCGGGGGCAGGGCGCGTTCGGCGGCGAGGCGGGCGGCGCCGAGGCCCGTGAGCGTGAGCGCCGCCGCGCCGTAGCGCATCAACTGCGCCGGGGTGACGAGCCGCCGCCGTCCGTGCCGCCATGCGAGCAGCGCCGGCGCGAGTCCGAGCGCCGAGACGGCGAACCACGTCCAGAAGCCGAATGCCGGCAGCCCGTCGGCGAGCGCGATGCCGGAAGCCAGGATCCCGGCCATGAGCGCCGCCGGATACGCGTTCCAGTGTATGCTCGAATCGGGACGCATCGAAAGGACGGAAGGGGTGAGATTACTACAAACACACCAACCCCGCGAATTATAACCTCGAGGCCGAAACAACAGCCGTCGGTGTCCTTTCGGCCTGTTAAGGCTTTGCAAAAATGCGCGCCGCATTTGGAATCGATGCGGCTGTGGAGTATTCTGAAAAATTGATTCAAAGGGAAAGCTTCCGGCGAAAAGGGCGAACCGTTTTATGTTCTTCGAAAGCGTGATTGGCTATGAGCAGCAGACGTGAAGCGCGCGAGCGTGTCATGCAGGCGTTGTACGCCTTTGAGTTGGGCGGCGGCGATGCGGAGCACATTATCGAGACGTGGCTTAAACCGAATCTGGCCGAGGACCCGGCGGGGCTCGAATTCGCCACCTCGCTCTTCCTGCGGGTCCTCGGTTGCGCCGAGTCGGCGGATGAGATCATCTCTTCGCACACGACGAACTGGGACATTTCCCGCATTGCGCTCATCGACCGGCTGTTGCTTCGTATGGCCATTTGCGAGATGCTCACCTTCGAGGACATCCCGCCCAAAGTCTCGATCAACGAGGCCATCGAGGTGGCGAAACGATACAGCACATCGAAAAGCGGAAAGTTCATCAACGGCATCCTCGACGCGGTTTTGCTCGATCTTCAGCGTGAGGGTCGGCTCAAAAAGGCCGGGCGCGGGTTGATCGGGATGGACTCGATCCGCGATCGCGTCGCCACGTGACGGCGTCGCCGCCCGTCCATCACCCTTCATTTCTTTGCGACAGATGGGCCTCATTGCCATCGGCGACATTCACGGGTGCGCGCGCACGCTCGAGGCTTTGCTCGAACGCCTCGCACCCGCCTCCGACGACCACCTCATCTTCGTGGGTGACTATGTGGACCGGGGGCCGGACTCGCGGGGCGTCATCGACCAACTCCTTGCGCTTCGGGCGCATCAGCGATGCACCTTCCTCCGGGGAAACCACGAGGCGCTCATGCTCGGCTATCTCGACCGGGGTGAATACGACCTGTGGCGGGTCAACGGCGGCATCGCCACGCTGAACAGCTACCTCGAGGACAACGAAGTCCGCATTCCTCCCGAGCACATCGACTTCATCCGCGCCACGGAGCTCTATCTCGACACGCCGGAGTTTTTCTTCGTCCATGCCGGATTGAAGCCGAACCTGACCATCGCCGAGAACCTCGAGCGTTTCGGCGAGGAGGTTTTTCTGTGGGAGCGGGGGCACCTGAAGGCCCGGAAGCCGGTCTGGGAGAAGCCGGTCGTGTGCGGCCACACGCCGCTCGAAGAGCCGCTCAACGAGGAACGGCTCATCACCATCGACACGGGCTGCGTGTACCACATGTATGCCGGTCTCGGGCGTCTGACCGCCGTTCGCCTGCCCGAGCGCGCATTCCTCTCCGTCGATTATCAGGGGTGAGGGGCGGCTTGCGGATCGTGTAATGCCGTTTCCCCGCGCAACCCGGACGCCGCCGGAACCGATTGGAGGGGTCAGAACGAGAACCACAGCCCGACCCGGAAGGCGGGGCGATGGAAACCGGCCTCGGCGAAGAGCGTGACGCCGTCTCCGAGGGTGGTGGAGAAGCGCCCGAAGAGTTCGAGAAAGAGGCTGAAACGCTGGTTTTTGGTGAAGCGCGTCTCGTGGAAGGCGAACAGGAGCGCGGGGCCGAAGCGCACGCCCACGTCGAGGTCGTAGCCCCGATAGCCGGCGTTGCCGAGGGTCCGCTCGATGCCGAGGATACGGATGGAGCCGCCGAGGCTGCCCGACAGCTGTACGTTTCCCTCGCCCCCCCGGTAGGAGGGCGAGACGTCGGCGGTGAGGATGAACTCCTGCGAATAAAAGCTCCGCAGCGCGACGTAGCCCACCTGGAGGCCCGCGCTCGGGACCACCCCGAGTCCGACCTGAAGCTGACGCCCGTTCGGGGCTTGCGACGGGGCCTGCGCCGCCGCCCCCGCACAGAGGCCCGCGGCGAGCATCCACGCAGCGAGGAGCGCCGGGACGGAAGCAGGCAGCGGACGACGTCGAAGCATAGGCGTATGCGGCGGGGAGAGAGCAGACTTCGGCCCTTCTTAACCGCGCGGGTGGAACAATCAGGCCCGCGCCCGGATATCGGAGAGGTTTGTTTTGAAACGCACCCCGCGCCCGTTTCTTTCCGAACGGGCGTCCTCAAGATAGAAAAGATGCCGTTACGATGTGGAATCGTCGGGCTGCCGAATGTCGGGAAGTCCACTTTGTTTAACGCCCTGAGCAATGCCGGGGCGGAATCCGCCAACTATCCCTTCTGCACCATCGACCCGAACGTGGGCGTCGTGCCCGTGCCCGACGACCGGCTCGACCGGCTGGCCGAACTGGCGGGCTCGGCGAAGGTGGCGCCGACGACGATCGAGTTCGTGGACATCGCGGGCCTCGTGGCGGGCGCCTCGAAAGGGGAAGGGCTGGGCAATCAGTTCCTCGGCCACATCCGCGAGGTCGACGCCATCGTGCACGTGGTGCGGTGCTTCGAGGATGAGAACGTCGTCCACGTCGCCGGCACGGTCGATCCCGCCCGCGACATCGAGATCATCGAGACGGAGCTTTTGCTCAAGGATCTCGAAAGCCTTGAGAAGCGCATCGAGCGCACGGGGAAAGCGGCCAAGAGCGGCGACAAGAAAGTGAAGGCCGAACTGGCGTTTTACGAGCGCCTCCGCGACCACGTCAGCGAGGGCCGGCCCGTGCGCGCCTTCGAGGTTCACGGGGACGACGAGCGGTTGTGGCTGAAGTCGCTCTTTCTCCTTTCGACGAAGCCCGTCCTCTACGTGGCCAACGTGTCCGAGGAAGACCTTCCGGACGGGAACGCATACGTGGAGGTCGTGCGCGAGATCGCCGCGAAGGAGGGCGCGCGTGTGGTGGTGGTGTCGGCGGATCTGGAGGCGCAGATCGCCGAGCTCGATCCGGAGGAACGCGCCGAATTTCTCGCGGAGGCGGGCCTCGAACGCTCCGGCCTCGAACGGCTCATCCGCGCCGCCTACGATCTGCTCGGGCTCATCACCTTCTTCACCGTAGGTCCGAAGGAGGCCCGGGCATGGACGATCCGGAGAGGCACGAAAGCGCCCGCCGCCGCCGGCGAGATCCACACCGACTTCGAACGCGGCTTCATCCGCGCCGAGACGATCAAGTTCGCCGACTACGAGCGGTACGGCACGGAGGCGAAGGCCCGCGAGGCCGGAGCGATGCGCTCCGAGGGCAAGGAGTACGTGGTCGAGGACGGCGATGTGCTGCTGTTCCGGTTCAATGTGTGATCAGAACAGCTTCCCGAAGAGAATGCTGATGGAGGGGGAGCCGAAAAAGTGCCGGGCCTCCTGGATGTCCGGTTCGAGGAGCTGGATGCCGTCGAAGAAGTACGTGAACGTATAGCCGAGACGGACGCCCTGGGACATCTTTCGGCTGCGCCCGAAGTTGGCGCCGAGGGCCACCGTGCCGCCGAGGCCGAGGCGCATGCGCCCCTTCGGCAAGGCGCTGAGCGCGTCGTAGATCCGTTCTCCGTCGTCGAGCACGCCGTTGTCGTTGTCGTCGCGGAAGTACGGGTATTCCCACCCGAGCGTCGGGCCGGAGGAAAGCTGGAGGTAGGGGCGGAAGTTGTCCTCGATGCTTTCTTTGAAGAGCCGCTGTTGAACGCCGATCTGGGCGGGCAGCATGAGGAGATAATTGGCTTTGTTCGGGATGTCCTTTTGCCCGAAGCGGTCGAAGAAGGCGACCTCGCGTTCGTCCTTGCCCGCCCCGAGGCTCATCTCTGCGAGAAACGACATCGAGGCGGTAAGGGTGTGGTGATAGTAGCCGCCGAGCCCGAAGCCGCTGTTCGTGAGCAGGACCTGTGCGCCGAGGCCCGTCCCGTACGGGTTTTTCTTCTCCTCATCCTCTTGCGTCTGCGCGCGGGTCGTAGGCACGCAGGCGAGCGCGAGGGCAACGAGGCAGGAGGCGCGGAAAAGGCGCCGGGTGCGAATGTGGGACAGCGCCGGCATGATGCGGATTTTTCTCTGGGGGGCGGGTTATCGAAACCCGTCCGGCAAAGCTTTGTTCTGAGGGGCCGGGTGCGTGATTCTTCCGTTTCCTATCTTGGACGCCTCTCCTTCCCCACCGCTTATCTCTGTGTGCCATGAACGCTCGTCCTCGTTTCTCCCCCTTCCTGCCGGTACTCCTCGCCGTTTTCGTGCTCGCCCTCGGATGCGAGCCTTCTCGTGAGAAAAGCCCCGCGCCCGCCGTGTCCGTCGCGCTGCCGCCGCTCGAGACGCATGCCGACTCCGTGGCGATGCGGGTCTACGACGCCATGGGCGGCCCCGAAGCCTGGGCGCAACTGCGGTATCTCGGCTTCGAGTTTACCTTTCAGCCGGAGGGCGGCCAACGGCGCCCCGGCCGGAAGCATTTCTGGGATCGGAAGACGGGCGCCTACCGGCTCCGATGGACACGCGGCGCCGACACGACGTACACGGTCCTTTTCAACGTGAACACGAAAGCAGGCACGGCTTTCCGCAACGGCGCCCCGGTCGATTCGACGGAGAACGAAGAGCTGCTCGCTTCCGCGTACCGAAGCTTCATCAACGACACTTACTGGCTGCTCATGCCGGTGAAGATGCTCGATCCCGGCGTGAACCGGGCCTATGAGGCCGACTCTTCCGACGCCGCCACGGAGGTGATCCGCCTCACCTTCGGCGAGGTCGGGCTGACGCCGAAGGACAGGTACTGGGTGTATGTGGACAGGGCCTCGTGGCTCGTCCGGCACTGGGCGTACGTGCTTCAGGGGCGCGAGGGACAGCCGCCCACGCACTGGGACTGGACCGGTTACGAGACCTTCGAGACGCCTGCCGGACCTCTTCGCCTCGCCACCCGTAAGGTGGGCAGCGCCGGAGCGATCCTTACCGACCGCATCGTGAT